>JAGOXX010000179.1 GCA_018059485.1 Aeromonadaceae bacterium
CAGACGCTGGCCGCAATGTCTGCGGTCACCAGCAGCGGATAACTGGCGGCCTTACCACCATAGCCACGACTGACCACACCAGGCTTATACCCTGCATCACGTAACATCTGCACCAGCCAGATCACCAGCGGCGTCTTGCCATTGCCACCCACCGAGATGTTACCAACCACGATGACTGGCACCTCGGGACGATAACGCGGCAAGAGATCATGCAGATAGAGAGCTCGCCGCAGATGGCTGATCGACCAAAAGATCCAGGTTAGCGGATAGAGCAACCAAACCCAGGGATTGCGGCGATACCAGAGGGAGTGCAGTGTCATTCCGACTCCCCAAACTGGGTGTTGCGCAACAACGCATAGGCACCATTACGAGCCATCAATTCAGCATGGGTGCCTCGCTCTATGATGCGGCCATCATCAACTACCAGAATCTCGTCGGCCTGCTCGATGGTCGACAGACGGTGAGCAATGACCAGAGTGGTTCTGTCTTTGGCCAAGGCCTCCAGAGCTCCCTGAATGTGGCGCTCGGATTCTGTATCCAGCGCCGAGGTGGCCTCATCGAGCAACAAGATTGGACAATCACGCAGCAGAGCTCGGGCAATCGCAAGTCGCTGGCGCTGACCGCCGGATAGATTGGAACCATTTTCTCCGATCACAGTGTCATAGCCTTCGGGCATCTGCTGAATGAATTCATCGGCATTGGCGATCCGAGCCGCCTGCTCGATCTGCTCACGGCTGAACTCGTCAGTCGCGGCATAGGCGATGTTATTGGCCACGGTATCGTTGAATAGATGGACGTTTTGGGACACCAGGGCAAACTGGCGGCGCAAAGCCCGCAGACGGTAGTCACGGATATCCACGCCATCGAGCAGTATCTCACCCTGATTGATGTCGTAAAAACGGGTCAGTAGGCTGGCGATCGTGCTCTTGCCGGAGCCGGAGCGGCCAACCAAAGCGACCGTTTGGCCGGGCTCAATGGTCAAGGAGACATCGCGTAGTGCCGGTTGCTCCTTGGTCGGATAGGTGAAGGTGACGTTACGCAGCTCGATGCGCCCCTGGGCGCGCTCCAGCTCACGGCTGCCATGATCCTGCTCCAGCGGCTGATCCATCAGGTCAAACAGACTCTGGCTGGCAGCGATACCCCGCTGGAACTGGTTGTTGATCTGAGTCAGGCTCTTGAGGGGCTTGAGCAGCATCATCATGGAGGTCAGGATCAGTGAGAAGGCCCCCGCCGTCAGGTTACTCAATACTCCCGGCATGGAGGCGACCACCAGCAACACAGTCAAAGCACTGGAGGCGATGATCTGCACCGACGAGGAGCCCAGCGCATCGACCACCACCATCTTCATATTTTGATGGCGCATGTGGTTGCTGACCTTGGCAAAGCGATCGGACTCCACCTGCTGACCACCGAACATCAGCACCTCGCGGTGACCGCGCAACATCTGTTCGGTCGAGGTGGTGATATTGCCCATGGCATGCTGGATCTGGCGACTCAGACGGCGAAAGCGACGGCTGATGATAGTCAGCAGCACACCGACGATCGGACCGACCAGGAAGAAGATCAACGACAGCTGCCAGGAGTGATAGAACATCATGCCCAGCAGGCCGATAACCGTCACCCCTTCCCGGATCAGGGCGACCAGGGTCGAGCTGGCGGCCGAAGAGACCTGGCTGGCATCATAGGTCACCTTGGAGAGCAGGTTGCCGGTGTTGTGTTTGTCAAAGAAGGCCATCGGCATGCCGATCATGTGGCTGAAGACTTCCCGTTGCAGCTTCATCACCACATGGCTGCCAACCCAACTCATGAAGTAGTCGGAGAGAAAAGCACTGATACCGCGCACAACCACCAGCCCCATGACCACAAATGCCATGGTGAAGAGTACCGAGGGATTTTTGCCACTGAGGCCATCATCGATTAACGGCTGAATCGAGTAGACCAGGGAGGTATCCACCACGCCATAACCAGCCATTCCGAGAATAGCCAGCGTCAGTCCCCCCCGACGATCCTTGACGTAACCAAGCAGACGTTTGAGGGTTGTCATGCTGGAGGGGTGCTGTTCTGTAACGGCAATCTGCTGCATCTAAGTTCCGATCCTGTAACGATAAGCGGCACATTCTACCGACTACTCTCCCCTCAACCAAGCATCCAGATGACGATACCAGGAACCCCGAGTGCGAAAGCTGTCGATTTGTGTCCGATCCGGCCAGATCCGAATACGGATCAGCCCCTGATCGGCGGTACTCCACTGACGAACGCCTTGCCGGAAAAATCGGGCTTTGACCTGCGGATCTGGAAAATTCCAGCGATTAGCGTATCCGGCGCTATGCACCACCTCGCGCGGCGCCAGGGCTTGAATAAAGGGCTGACTCGAGGAGTGCCGACTACCATGGTGACCCGAGACCAACCACGCCACCGGTCGAAGCAAATCAGGTGTCGCCAGTAGGCGACGCTCTTCACTATCGGGCAGATCCCCCACCAGCAGCAGGCTGTGTTCGCCATCATCGATGCGCAATACGCAGGAGTCGCGATTCTCCTGGCCCGAGACTTCCGACTCTGGTGCCAGAAACTGCAGACGCAACTCGAGCCAGCGCCACGATAAGCCACGCCGACAGGGACGAGTTGCCGCGCTCAGCGGGGCTGAGGAAATAAGCTGGCGAACAGGCATGCCATTCTTGATCGTCTGCCAGTTACTGGCGTGATCCCGATCGCTGTGGCTGATGATCAGATAGTCGAGCTGGCGCACCCCCTCCTCTCGCAGCAACGGCAAGATGGCTGCATCCGCCAGATTGTAGCCACTGGGGAAGGCATCCCCGGTGTCATACAGCAATCCCCGCTCCCCCTGCCGCACCAGCACACTCAATCCCTGCCCCACATCAATGACCTGGACCTCCCACACAGGCGTTGGCTGCACGAAGAGCAGCAGCCCCCCCAGCAGAGCACAGAGAGTCACACCACGCCCCAAGGGGAACCGCCAGGCCAGCAGAGCCAGAATCAACAAATTGAGTAACCAGGCGGTGGACGCCGAAAGCCACACCCAGGAGTCGCAGACGCGGCTCAACCACGCCAGAACGGCCATCA
>JAGOXX010000048.1 GCA_018059485.1 Aeromonadaceae bacterium
GTGGTCAGTGGCTCGAAGCCATCGCCGATACGGGGTGTGATGCCATTGGTCTGGATTGGACCGTCGATCTGGCCGCTGCCCGTGCGCGTGTTGGTGATCGCGTGGCGCTACAGGGCAACATGGATCCTGCCATGTTGTATGCTCCGCCCGCTCGCATCGAGCAGGAGGTGGCTCGCATCTTGGCTGAGTTTGGCCATGGTAATGGGCATGTATTCAACCTCGGGCATGGAATCGCTCAAGATGTGGATCCGCTGCAGCCTGGCTACTTTATCGATGCGGTTCATCACTATTCCCGGATGTACCATGGTGGCTGAGTCGCCCTGTGTACCGAAATGAAAAAGGCCGACATGATGTCGGCCTTTTGATTGTTGTCTCGAAGTTAACCGTTGTTGAGTAACCGCTTGTACTCGCGCACCTTGGCGAGGTACTGACGCTTGCTCTTGCCACCCATGCTTTCATTCATCGGCAGGTCGACGCGCATGGCATTGACCGGACGGTTATTGATCCGGAACTCGTAGTGCAGGTGTGGGCCGGTTGAACGACCGGTGTTCCCGGAGAGTGCAATCTTCTGCCCCTGCTTGACCTTTTGCCCGACCTTGACCAGCAATTTGCTCAGGTGCATGAACACTGTGGTGTACTTGCCATCATGACGGATGACGACATAACGGCCCATGTCTCTGTGGCTGGTGGCTTTGATGACGATGCCATCACCGGTTGCCAGAACCGGGGTTCCAACTCGCACCGAGAAGTCCGTACCATTGTGCGGCTGCACGCGCCCAGTTACCGGATTGCGGCGGTTTGGACTGAACCCTGAACTGACTCGACGTTGGCTCGGGATTGGGTAACGCATGAATGTGCCGCCGCTGCTAAAGCTGCTGGCGCTCTCATCGTAAAAATTACCGTCCGTGCTGCGGAAGGCGCTCAGGTTCCGTCCATTGATGGTGAATACCACGGCCAGGATCTTGGCGTCATTGCTCTGGGGTTTGTCGAACAGGACCTTAAAGGTATCCCCATGGCGCAGGTCGCGACGGAAGTCGATCCGGCCACGGAACATGTTGGCAACCTTGTGGATCTGGTTGTTGGTCAGGCCGGCATTGCGAGCACTTGTCACGAACGGACCACTGATACTGCCTTTGACCACACGTTTCGGTCGTGCTGCAACTTTTTCGCTCTTGTTTTCGGCCTTAGCCGTTTTTTGCGCTTCAGGTTTGGTTGCCGCGGCGACCTTCTCCTGGGGCTTGGCGACCTCATCGTCATCGCTATTGCTGACAAATTTGGCGGCGTCGGCACTGAGGGGCTCAATGCGAGAAACGTAGTTTTCACCCTTGCGCTCGAACAGCACACGACGTTCGCCATCCAGCGGAATTGCCAACTCCTGCAAGACGTTGTTGCCGTCGATCATGAAGGAGAGCTTCTGATTGATCTTGAGGCGAATCAACGAGTTCTGAATATCCACTTCGAGCAGTTTATGTAACGTCTTGGCGGGCAGGTTCAGGGTATTAAAGATGACGGAGAGGTTGTCATCGCCCTTGACCTTATAGTCGAGCCACTCGGGCTCTGGTGCTGAGTCAGCCTCCAGGCCATCGACAGGTGATGCTTCATCGCCGACCAGTTCATGATCAGAGATGGATAAGAATTCGGTATCTGCTGTTTGAGCGCCAGACATGGCTGCATCGTTAGACAGATCTTCCGGTTGCACGGCAATCGGGTTGTTTACGAGCAGCTCATCAGGGGAAGGCAGCAGGGTTACGCTGGCAACAGAAAATCCCGCCAACATTAGGATGGCGTAGAGATGTTGCCGCGGAATGGGTGGTTCCCACTCTGCGATTCTGCTCATCGGAGCTAAAAGCCGTTTCATCCTGTGTCCTTTTTGTCGGTACGGGATAGATAGAATGCTGATGTTTTATAACACCACGAAACACAAGGACGAAGCAGAGGCGCGCCTTGGGTTTTCAAAACCGGATTTGTATCACGGATAGTGGTCACTAACCAAGGTTTTTGCGGCCTGGCGGCTGATCGCAACGGTTACATGCTGTTTTTTTGGGCGATCGACCACTTATATCCTGCAGCAGATGAAGCCGCTTGATCGGTTTAGAAATGGAGTCACTGATCAATTACAGCGTCACTGGGTTGTTGCATTTCACGCGCATTAGTATCCCAGTTCGAAGTTGACCAGATACTCCAGCGGGTGTCCGTCCAGATAATGGAGGTAGTTGCGTTCGAAAATTTTGATCACCTGCTCGGGCAGACTCCAGGCTGAGTTGTGAGGTGTGATGATGAGATTCGGCAACTGCCACAGCTGGGCCTGTCTGGGCAGGGGTTCCTCTTCAAATACATCGAGCACGGCGACCCCGGGGCGGCCAGCCCGCAATGCATCGATCAGAGCCTGAGAGTCGATCGCATCGCCGCGTCCGACGTTGAACAGGATTGCAGTGGATTGACAGCAGGCCAGCATCTCTCGGTTGAAGATATGGTGTGTTTCCCGGGTGGAGGGCAGGGTACTGACGATCACATCCACCTGCGGCAGTAGATGGGGAAGTGCTGCGAGCTGGTAGATATCGTCAAAGTCGGCGACATCGCGCCCATGACGGTTAACGCCCCACACTGTCATACCGAATTGATGGGCTGTCTGTGCCAGGTGCTGGCCTATACTGCCGGTACCCAGGATCAGCAGGCGGCGTTCGGAAAGCGGACGGTAAGGGAGTGGTTGCCACTGGTGCTGCTTTTGTTGCTCCCGGTACAGGGGGATATGGCGGGTCAGGCTCAGCAGATGGGCAAACACATATTCGCTCATCAGGGGGCCGAAGATGCCGCGAATGTTGGTCAGTTGGTAATCTTGGCGCAGGCCCGGTTTGAGCAGGGCATCGATTCCTGCATAGGTTGATTGGGCCCAGCGGAGTTTGTGCGCGTGTGGCAGCACACGGGCGATGGCGGAGGGTTCGCCGAGCAGTAGCTCGGCCTCTGGCGCCAGGGCTAGGGTTTGCGTCTCATCATCGGGGCAGAGTAGCTTCAGGCCGGGCAGAGCACTATGTTGCAGGAGTGTCCGGTAGTGAGAGTTATCCCGGCTCACTAACAAAAGGGTCTGTTCGGTCATGATGGACTCCGATGAGCTGCCTATGAGGCCTGGATCTGTGCAGGGGTGCAATTGTTACTCTCATCAGCATACAATAGTCACCTCAACGATAAGGGAGAAAACGCGTGTTCGGCGATAAATTCTATAAACGTCTGGGGGATCTTGAACCCTGGCAGCAGACCGTATTCGCTTTGGCTCTGGCCGAGCGCATGTATCCCAACTATCAGCTATACGCCGAGAGTACAGGTAAAGGCGATGCTGTCGCGTTTCGCGCGGCGCTCGACAGCCTGTGGCGTTACCTGACTGAAAAAAGCTCACGGGTGAACCTGTCGGTGATCCTCGAGGAGTTTGAGCCGCATATTCCCGACCCAACCCATGAAACCAGCTATGGTGCCTACCCGGCTCTTGATGCCTGTGTGGCTCTTGGTTGTGCCTACAACTCGATCATCTGCCGGATCGGTGAAGAGGCCGAAGAGGCGAGTAACGCCTCGATTGGTTCGGTCGCTGGTTTTCTCGAGTTGTTGGCAGAAAAGGAGCTCAGCCACGAAGAGCTCTATGAGCAAGAGTTGATGGAGAGCGAGATGTCCTTTCAGGTCGAACTGCTCAACCAGGTTGCCCGCCCTCGGGATCCGGAACAGATACTGGCGATCCGCGCACTGGCGGCCCAGGACGGGGTCTCCAACCTGGGTATTTCTCTGGCGTAATTTCAGCCCCGCTTGGTGGGCTGCATAGATTCTTATTGGCCTCGTTTCTTGCCGGAGCGTGGCCAATTATCCTTCCTTCCCACCGATTGGTTGGCCAGCAAAGGAGCTCGCTGCGCCTTTTCTTCGTCTGACTGGTTTCACGGCAGAGTCTGCTGAGCCGAGTCGATTCTTACTACTGATAGCTCTTTCAATAACCGGCCTTGGTCGCATAACAGCGCACAAATTCCCGAGGGAACGGGATAAGTGTGAAGAGGCTGGCACTTCTTGCCGAAAAGCTGGTCGATCGCAGTCCTGATAAGGATAAAGCCTTTGCTTGAGTCCTTTTTTTTGACTAGATTGGTCGCTGATTTTTAACTAGCGCCGAATAAAAAAAGGACTCTCTATGAACAAAACTGAGCTTGTCGATGCGATTGCAGCCAAAGCTGATATGAGCAAAGCCCAGGCTAAGGTAGCACTGGATGAAATTCTGAACAGCATCACTCAGAGCCTCAAAGAGGGTGATCAGGTTCAGCTGGTTGGCTTTGGTACTTTCAAGGTGAACCACAGAGCTGGGCGCACCGGCCGTAACCCGCAGACCGGCGCCGAGATCACCATTGCTCCGTCCAATGTTCCGGCATTCGTTGCTGGCAAGGCTCTTAAGGATGCAGTGAAGTAATTTCACCCCGCATTGAAAAAAACCCGACACTGGTCGGGTTTTTTTATTTCTGGGGCTCCGGCGAGCGCTTGGCTTCTTCAGGGAGAAAGACCACTACGGTTTTCTCCCTGCGCTCTGCATTCAAGCGTTGCTTGCTGCCATAAAGTTGCGGATGCTCGACTCGATCCCCGCGCTGTCGAGACCCAGCAGGCTGTAAATCTCCTCCTGGGAGCCCTGCTCGATGAAGCGATCCGGCAGTCCCAGATTCAACACCGGCTTATACAGTCGCAAGCGCTGCAAGGCGTCGTTCACGGCTGAACCTGCGCCACCCATCAGGGCGCCATCTTCCAGGGTCACCAGATAGTCATGGCTGGCGGCGAGTTCACCGAGCAGCGCCTCATCGAGTGGTTTGACAAAACGCATGTCGACCAGCGTGGCCTCCAGCCGATCGGCGGCGGGCTTGGCCTGTTGCAGCAGGGTACCAAAGGCCAGAATGGCGACCGATTTTCCTGGGCGTACGACGCGACCCTTGCCGATTTCCAGCGACTGCATGGTGAGTTCCGGCTCTATGCCGGAGCCGATACCGCGTGGATAACGCACAGCGGCTGGCGTTCCCAGCTGATAACCGGTGTAGAGCATTTTGCGGCACTCATCCTCATCGGATGGTGTCATGATGGTCATGTTCGGAATGGCACGCAGGAAGCTGATATCGAAAGCCCCCTGATGGGTTGGCCCATCGGCACCGACAATCCCGGCCCGGTCGATGGCGAACAGGACGGGCAAGTTCTGCAGTGCCACATCATGGATCAACTGATCATAGGCGCGTTGCAAGAAGCTCGAGTAGATGGCAACTACTGGCTTGAGCCCGCCGATCGCCATGCCAGCAGCCAGGGTCACTGCATGCTGTTCGGCGATGGCCACATCGAAGTAACGCTGCGGATAGAGCTGGGAGAATTCGACCATGCCGGAACCTTCCCGCATGGCTGGCGTGATACCGACCAGTTTCTCATCGCGAGCCGCCATGTCACAGAGCCATTGGCCGAAGATGGTCGAGAAGCCGGGCTTGCTCCCTGAGCTCTTGGGCAGGCAATCCTCTTCCGGATTGAACTTGGGAACGCCGTGGTAACCAATCGGGTCTTTCTCGGCTGGCTCGTAACCTTTGCCCTTCTTGGTCATGACATGCAGCAGTTGCGGCCCTTTGAGCTGACGCATGTTGCGTAGCGTGCTGATGAGCGCATTGACATCGTGGCCGTCGATTGGCCCTATGTAATTGAAACCAAACTCTTCGAACAGGGTGCCGGGGATCACCATGCCCTTGAGGTGCTCCTCGGCGCGGCGGGCCAGCTCCTTGACCGGAGGCAGGCCTGAGAGCACCTTCTTGCCCCCTTCGCGAATGGTGGTGTAGAGCTGGCCGGAGAGCCAGCGCGCCAGATGATTGTTCAGGGCACCGACATTCTCGGAAATGGACATCTCGTTATCGTTGAGGATGACCAGCAGATCATCGTGCAGGTCACCGGCGTGGTTCAGGGCCTCGAAGGCCATCCCGGCGGTCAGAGCGCCATCGCCGATGATGGCGACGGCTTTGCGACCCTTACCTTCATTTTTGGCAGCTATGGCCATGCCGAGTGCCGCACCGATGGAGGTACTGGAGTGACCCACAGAGAGGGCATCGTATTCGCTCTCTTCGCGCCAGGGGAAGGGGTGTAGTCCATCCTTCTGCCGGATGCTCTGCATGCGATCGCGCCGACCGGTCAGGATCTTGTGCGGATAGGCTTGATGGCCGACATCCCAGACCAGGCGGTCAAATGGGGTCTGATAGACATAGTGCAGGGCAACCGTTAGCTCCACGACACCGAGCCCCGAGGCCAGGTGGCCGCTGCTGCGACTGACCGAGCGCAGCAAGTAGCGGCGCAGTTCATCGCACAGGGGGGCCAACCGATCTTGCGGCAGGTTACGGAGTTCGTCCGGGGTGTTGGCTTGGGCCAACAGCGGGTAGTGACTAATATCGAGGCTCATCAAATACTTCTATCGGCGATCAGTAGGCTCGTTCGACAATGTAATCGGCGAAAGCGCGCAGTATGTGGGTATTGTAGGGCAAGGGGGCGAGTGCCGCGAGCGCCTGATGGTGCAGGTCGCGGGCCAGCTCACGGGCAGCGTCCAGACCCAGCAGGGCCGGGTAGGTACTCTTGCCAAGCGCCAGATCGGAACCTTGGGGTTTGCCCAGCGTTGCCGTATCGGCTGTGATATCCAGAATGTCGTCTTGCACCTGAAATGCCAGACCGATGGCGGCCGCGTATTGCTGCAAGGCCGTCAGTTGATCAGTTGGAAGCTGGTGGTGACACAGGGCTCCCAGTGTCACCGCACACTCGATCAAGGCGCCGGTCTTGTGGCGATGGATCTGCTCCAGGGCCACCAGATCGACCTGTTTCCCTTCGGCTGCCAGATCGAGGGCTTGTCCACCACACATGCCAGCATAGCCGGAAGCGCGAGCCAATTGACTCACCATCAACAGTTGATTGCGGTTCAGTGCAGAGGGCAGCGGATGGTCGGCCAGTATGCTAAAGGCCAGAGTTTGCAAGGCATCACCGGCCAGCACGGCGGAGGCTTCGTCAAATGCCTTATGCACCGTCGGGTGGCCTCGACGCAGATCGTCGTCGTCCATGGCGGGCAGGTCATCGTGGATCAGCGAATAGGCATGGATGCATTCGATGGCGGCAGCCGGTCCGTCGAGTAGCTCATCGGCGACACCCAGCATGTTGCCGGTGGCGTAGACCAAGAAGGGGCGAACTCGCTTGCCGCCAAGCAGCAGACCATGGCGCATGGCGGCCTTGAGGGTTGGCGCCACATCGCTTAAGTCATCGATGTGCTGTTGCAGTAGCGCATCGATCCGCTGACGGTATTGCTGGGAAAAGGCATCCAGACTCACGGCTTACTCTCCTTGCTGTGGATCAAAAGGCACGAGTTGTTCCGACTCCTGCTCTGCCAGCAGGATCTGCACCTTTTGTTCCGCCTGAGTCAGCTTCTGCTGACCGACGCGAACCAGTTGGACCCCGCGCTCAAATTGTTTAAGGGCTTCTTCCAGCGGCAGATCGCCGTGCTCCATCTGCTGCACTATCCCCTCGAGCTCGTCGAGTGTGGCATCAAAACTCAGTGTGTCGATCCGCTTGCTGGCCATAACCGTATCCTAAGCCCACCTATGAAAACGGCGACATCTTATCACCCTTCATCCCTCAGGGGGAGCAAGCATGCAGCTCGTTGTCGAGAGCTCGGAGTTGTTCCATGGGGGCCGGATCTGTGCTTTTTTGTGAGAATGGCTACGGATGTTTTGGGGGTTCGCCCAAGCTTGGTTATAATTCGCCCCCACTTTTCCGGGCAGTGGCCGATTGGCGCTGGCGGAATGACGCGGCGCCGTGCCGCGGATGATTATGTAGTCAAGGGCCTCTGGGCCCGGATCCCGGCGTCGATACCGAGCCTGTTGCGAACACAAAGAGTTCTTTGCCATGAAATTTATCATTAAGTTATTCCCTGAAATTACCATCAAGAGCAAGTCGGTGCGCCAGCGCATGATCAAGGTGTTGCAGGGGAATGTTCGCAACGTCATTCGTCGTGTTGACCCGTCGGTGCGGGTGCGCATGGATTGGGATAAGTTGGTCGTCAGCTGTGATGGCGATACCCCTGACACGCGTGATGCCGTGGTCGAGGTGCTCTCTTGCACGCCTGGCATCCAGTGTTTTCTTGAGGTGCAGGAGTTCCGCTTCACCGAACTGCACGACATCTATCTGCACACCGCCGCCCTGTATGGTGATCAACTGGCGGGCCAGACCTTCTGTGTGCGTGTCAAACGCCATGGCAAGCATGAGTTCACCTCCATCGAGGTGGAGCGTTATGTCGGTGGTGGCCTGAACCAGAATCATGTGACCGGTGGGGTGCGGCTGAAGAATCCGGATCGCCAGATCAATCTGGAGATTGAGGATGACAAACTCTATCTGATCACCCAAATCCACCCAGGGTTGGGTGGTTATCCACTGTCGACCCAGGAGGATGTGTTGAGCCTGATCTCCGGTGGTTTTGACTCCGGGGTCTCCTCCTACCATTTCATCAAGCGGGGTTGCCGAGTTCACTACTGCTTCTTCAACTTGGGGGGCGCGGCTCACGAGGTTGGGGTCAAGCAGGTAGCCTATTACCTATGGAATAAGTTCAGTGCGTCGCACAAGGTGAAGTTCCTGGCGGTGCCTTTTGAGCCGATCGTCGCCGAGATCCTCGAGAAGGTCGACAACAGCCTGATGGGGGTGATCCTCAAACGTATGATGATGCGGGTGGCTTCGCGGCTAGCCGAGGATCTGGGAATCGAGGCTCTGGTGACCGGCGAGAGTCTGGGTCAGGTCTCCAGTCAGACGCTGACCAATCTGTCGGTCATCGATCGGGTCACCGAGACCCTGATCCTGCGGCCGCTGATCACCACCGACAAGCAGGACATCATCGACGAGTCTCGGGCCATCGGTACCCTGGAATTTGCCGAGACCATGCCGGAGTACTGCGGTGTCATCTCCAATAAGCCCACCGTCAAGGCGCGTCTGGACAAGGTGCTGGCCGAGGAGGCCAAGTTTGATTTTGCCATTCTGGATCGAGTGATTGCCGAGACCCGCTGGATGGATATCCGCGCCATCGCCGAGGAGACTCGCGAGCAGGTGCAGGAGGTTGAGACAGTTCAAGAGCTGGCCGCCGACGAGGTGATCATCGACATCCGCTCACCGGATGAGCACGAGGAGCGGCCGTTCAACGTTGAGGGCCATGCGGTGCTGCATCTGCCGTTCTACAAGCTGGCGACCCAGTTTGGCGATCTGGATCAGAGCAAGAGTTACCTGCTCTACTGCGAGAAAGGGGTGATGAGCAAGCTGCAGGCCCTCTATCTCAAAGAGAAAGGCTTCAACAACGTCAAGGTGTACCGCGTCGGCTAAATAACCGCTCTTTATTGAGCTACATCGACAAGGTAGCACACGCTGACACGCCGTGAACCCAGTCATGGGGGCTCCGCCGCGCATCCCCGGCGCGGCGGGTCAGCTTAGTGCTACCTCGTCCCTGTGGTGGCTGATCTGCAATTCGGAACAGCTAGTTAGTTCCCCCTACTGATCGGGCTGCTTCTTGGGCTTGGGATGCACCAAGGGCGGCCTCGGCCGCCCTTGGTGTTAATGAATCACCTCTGCTTTACTACAACACCATGCCAGCGGCTACCTTGTCGGCAATGATGTTTCCTTCCAGTACCCGCACGGCGGCCAGAGCAAAGGCAATGGCTGTGCCTGGCCCCTGGCTGGTGATGAGTCGCTGTGGCTCATCGACAACGACGGGCTGAGCCACAAACCCGGATGCAGGAAGTTGCCCCTCGGTGCCTGGATAGCCGGTCACCTTGGCCGGGCCAATCAGATCGTGATGGGCCAGCACCACGGCTGGCGTGGCGCAGATGGCTGCTCGCCAGCCACCGCGGGCTTGCTGGGCCTTGAGCATCTGGATGAGCTGCGGGGTATCGCGCAGGTACTCGGCGCCGGGCAGCCCTCCTGGCAGCAGTATCAGGTCGAAACTCTGCTCGGCAACCTCTTCGAGCAGCACATCGGCGACCAGCTTGACGCCTCGCGAGGCTGTGACCTGCAGACGACCTTGCGGACAAACCGAGGCGACGGTGACCTTGATGCCCCCGCGGACCAGAATATCGATGCTGGCTACAGCCTCCAGCTCTTCACAGCCTGGGGCTATCACAACTAACGCGT
>JAGOXX010000180.1 GCA_018059485.1 Aeromonadaceae bacterium
AAGCCGAAGGCCGATGCCGATGGCAACACCCTGGCGGTGCTGCATAACAAGTCTGGCGAGATGGGCGTCGCGGTCGGTTACAACGTCAAGCAACTGCCGGTGCTGACCCTGTGGAAGAATACCGACACCAAGCAGCAAGGCTATGTCACCGGCATTGAACCGGGCACCAGCTACGCCTACAACACCAAGTATCAACGTCCTCTGGGTCTGGTGCCGAAACTGCAACCGGGGCAGAGCCAGCGCTTCGACCTGAGCTATACCCTGCTGCGTAGCAAGGCCGATACCGAACAGGCACTGGCCGATGTCGCCAAGATCCAAGGCAAAGAGCCGGTCAAGCTGGTCAACAAGCCGCTGGTCGATCTCACCAAAAAATAGGTGATATCCACCCCCTCACAGAAAGCCCGCAGTGCGGGCTTTCTGCTTT
The DNA here is from genome assembly GCA_018059485.1 of Aeromonadaceae bacterium. GTDB lineage: Bacteria > Pseudomonadota > Gammaproteobacteria > Enterobacterales > Aeromonadaceae > Pseudaeromonas. The sequence continues at coordinate 425 of JAGOXX010000180.1, forward strand.
TGCTAGACTGAAAAAGTACCCACACAGTGAGAGTCCGCTGATGCCGAGCCAAGACCCGTTCACCTCACAGTTGCAACACGGTTTCTACCAGATCGAACGGCAGGGCAACATACTGCGATTGACGATCGCCGAAGGGATCAACCGAGAGCTGGTCCTGCAATACCAAACCGACGTTGCACTACATGTGGAGGCTTTACGAGGCCAGCACTGGGGGGTTCATCTGATCCTGGATGGAGACGTTCTGATGACTCCTGAGGCCGTCGAGGCTCTGATCGTCATCACCCGCAGTCATAAGCAGTTAGGTCGTTGCGGCACGGCCATTGAACTGCACCATGCCCATGTCAACGGCCTGTTAAAAACCTTCTGGGGTAACATTTATCAGGCATCGGGGATCCCCTATACCTTCTGCACCAACGCAACAGAAGCTGAACTATGGCTCAACCAGCAGATCCTGTGCGCTCGCGCCCAACAGGCAATGTAGCCACAGGGCAACAGATGTCGGCCTAGCTGCACAGACCCATTAGATGGCGGGCAAAATCACGAGTCGCCTCCAGGTCGAAGCTGCCATCGGCCCGTTTGGTGGTGCGTAAATATTGATAGAGAGCCACCAGCAGCTTCAGCGCCTTCTCATTGGAGAGCGGGGTACCGGGATCCAGCTGTTCCAGCGCCAGCATCAAGGCCTCTTCCAGAGCACTCATGTCCACCACTTCGGCCTGCCGGTATTGAAAACCATGGCCGGTGGCCAGCCACTCCAGGGAACAGTTGGCCTGACGCGCGATCTGGTTGGCGCGTGACAGCGTGGGTTCACTACCATTGAGGTACTTGCGGATCATCGCCTCGGAGAGACCGACGCGACGGGAGAAAGCAGAGACGCTTTCGGAACCAATTAACTGGCGCAATCGCTCAGCGAAGCTGGTTTCTGGCTCTGATGAACAGCAAGACATCTGACACTCCTGTGATCCCGATGAAAATTTCGTACTTTAGTATTGTTTATTCGCACCAAGGTGCGAGATTATGCGGGCCGCGCTAGTTTAGCAAATTCATTGTCGAGGAGAAGAAGATGTCTGATGCCTTTGTGCTGCAACAAACACTGCCCACCAGCAGTCGCCTGGTTTTTGGCTGCATGGGTTTGGGCGGCAGCTGGGATGCCCAACCGGTCACCGAAGCCAACGTAGCCCACGCTCATGCCGCGGTCGAAGCAGCCCTGGAAATCGGCATCACACTATTTGACCATGCCGATATCTACACCCTGGGCAAGGCCGAGAGCGTCTTCGGCACCCTGCTCAAACGCCAGCCGGCGCTGCGGGATCGCATACTGCTGCAATCCAAGTGTGGCATCCGGTTCGGTGATGAACTCGGCCCCAAACGCTATGACCTCTCCTATGACTATCTGCTGGCCAGCGTCGATGGCATCCTCGCTCGTCTCGGTGTCGACTACCTGGACACCCTGCTGCTGCACCGCCCCGATGCCCTGATGGATCCAGCCGAGGTGGCCGAAGCCTGGCTACGGTTGAAGCTCAGTGGCAAGGTGCGTCACCTGGGGGTTTCCAACATGCACAGCGGCCAGATGGCGCTGCTGCAACGGGAGCTGGCCGACCCGATCCTGATCAACCAGTTGGAGATGAGTCTGCTCAAACATGACTGGATCGATGACGGCACCTGTTTCAACGACGATCAGGGCAAAGGGGCCCGGCAATGGGGCGAAACCCTGGAGTACTGCCGCTTGCACGATATCCAGCTCCAGGCCTGGGGCTCCCTCGGCAAGGGGTGGTTCAGCGGCGCCGCTCCCCAGGATGCACCCGCCAGCGTCCACGCCACCGCCTCCCTGGTGAAAAAGCTGGCCCACCAGTATGACGTCCCCACCGAGAGCCTGGTGCTGGCCTGGTTGCTGATGCATCCAGCTCGTATCCAGCCGGTGATCGGTACCAGCCATCCGGAGCGCATCCGCGCCTGCAAAGAGGCGGAGAGTGTCCCCTTGAGCCGGGGCGACTGGTATCAGCTCTACGTCACCATGCGTGGCCGCGAGCTGCCATAAGCGTCCAACCGCAGATGAGATGCATAGTGGATGGCCCGCGTGGCGAGCCATCCACCTTTCACCCTCGATTCAACAAAAACACCACCTCGCCCCGGTAGTTGGGCTGAGAGGCAAACTGCCGCTGCCACTCCGGCTGCCACTCACCATCCTGCACCAGACCCAACTTGAAGGGCAGTGTCAGGTGGCGCAGCGCGGGCAGGTAATGTTCATAGTTGGCCTCGGTAGTCCGGCCACGATAGGTCTGCACCACCAGCTCATCGACCACCCCAGCCAGGCCGTTAAGCGTGGCGATATCGCCATTGGCCCCCCAATCCAGCAAGCCGGTGATGCCGAGCTGGCAATCGACAGGCAACTGCAGCCGCAGCTGCCGCAAGAAATTGGCATAGGCCGCCAGCTTCGGCGTCGCCGCATCGAAGTCAATCTGAATGCCGATCACCCGATTTCCTTTGGCCTGCCAGGCGGCGCGCTGACGCAACAGATCACGTACCACACCCGGTTGCCAATCCAGGGTCGCGACCCGATAGCTGAGCCAGAGTTCTGGCACCTTGAGAGGGGAAGGCGGCAGCCCTTGTGGCTGCAAGCGCACCGCATCCCCTTGTTGG
>JAGOXX010000181.1 GCA_018059485.1 Aeromonadaceae bacterium
GGCGAAACTCGTCAATTTGCCTGATGAACATGACTCACCATAAAAGCGGCCTGCGTTGGCTGTGGCTGGCAGTGCTGGCCTTTGTACTGGACCAGGCGAGCAAGCTCGCCGTGGTCAAGCTGCTGCCATTTGGCTACCCGGGAGTGGAGATCACCCCCTTCTTCAACCTGGTCCATGTCTACAACAAGGGGGCGGCTTTCAGCTTCCTGGCTGATCAGGGCGGCTGGCAGCGCTGGTTCTTCGCCGTGCTGGCGTTTGCCATCTGTGGTCTGCTGATCCATTGGTTGCGCAAACAGTCGGTGACTCAGCGCTGGAGCGGCATCGCCTATTCGCTCATCATCGGCGGGGCGCTTGGCAATGTCTTTGATCGGCTGGTGCTGGGCCACGTGGTCGATTTCCTCGACTTCTATTGGCAGCGTGCTCATTGGCCTGCATTCAATCTGGCCGACAGCTTCATCTTCATCGGCGCCGCCATGATAGTGCTGGACGGTTTTCGCAGTGAAAAGAAGAAGGACGTGACGCAATGAGCCAGCTGATTGTTGCAGACAGCTGTGTGCTGTTTCACTTCTCCATCAAGTTGGAAGACGGCTCGGTAGCTGACAGCACGGCGCTGCACGGCAAACCAGCCCGCCTGCGGATGGGGGATGGCAGCCTGACCAACACCTTCGAGCAGTGCCTGCTGGGGCTCAAGCAAGGTGATAGCAAGAGCTTCACATTGCCGCCGGAAGAGGCCTTTGGCCTCTCCAATCCCGACAACATCTACCATCTGGACAGAGCCAAGTTTGGTGCCGATGTGGAGCCCAAGGTCGGTACCATCATCCTGTTCGATCAGCCCAACGGCAGCGAATTGCCGGGGATCATCCGGGCGGTGGAAGGAATGTCGGTGACGGTCGATTTCAACCATCCGCTGGCGGGTCACACCGTTACCTTTGAGGTGGAGATCCTGGGCGTGGATGACGAGGAAAAGGTGAGCTGATGGATATTTTGCTGGCTAACCCGCGTGGCTTCTGCGCCGGTGTCGACCGTGCCATCAGCATAGTCGAGAGCGCGCTGGAGAAGTTCGGTGCCCCCATCTATGTCCGTCACGAGGTGGTGCATAACCGCTATGTGGTGAACAAGCTGAAGGAGGCGGGAGCCGTGTTTGTCGAGGAACTGGACGAGGTGCCGGACGACAGCATCGTCATCTTCTCCGCCCATGGCGTGGCCAAGACGGTGCGCGAGATGGCCAAGTCCCGTGCTCTCAAGGTATTCGATGCCACCTGTCCGCTGGTGACCAAGGTGCACATGGAGGTCCATCGTGCCAGTCGCAAGGGATCCGAGGCCGTACTCATCGGTCACGCGGGCCACCCCGAGGTGATCGGCACCATGGGGCAGTACGAGAATACGGAAGGGGGTATGTATCTGGTGGAGACGCCGGAGGATGTGGCCAGGCTCAAGGTGAAGAACCCGGATGATCTTTGCTTCGTCACCCAGACCACCCTGAGCGTGGACGAGACCTCTGACGTCATCGATGCGCTGCGCAAGCACTTCCCCAAGATCCAGGGGCCGCGCAAAGACGATATTTGCTACGCCACCCAGAACCGTCAGGATGCGGTGCGGGAGATGGCGGGGCTGGTGGATGCCATGCTTGTAGTCGGGTCGCGCAACTCCTCCAACTCCAACCGCCTGCGGGAGTTGGCCGAGAAGGTGGGGGCGCGAGCCTACCTGATCGACGATGCCTCCATGATCGAACCGGGCTGGTTGGACGGTGTGGAGCGTATCGGGGTGACCGCGGGGGCCTCTGCCCCCGATGTGCTGGTACAAAATGTCATCGCCCGTCTGCGTGAGTTGGGGGGCACGATAGTGACAGAACACCCTGGTCGCGAGGAAAACGTAGTATTCGAGGTGCCGCCAGAGTTGCGTATCCTCTGATGGAAATGCCGGCACCACGCCGGCATTTTTGCGACAGGCATCCCGTTTCCCATATATAAAAGCAGCGACAGTTCTCGTTGGAGATCTGCTCTGCCATTAACACTGTCGACAGTGCTGATTGAATTTTCGACATTTTCGCATGCCGACCCCAACCATGGATGGAACTTGCGGAGGGTTTGACACGGTGCACAACAGGATGTTTGCGCCCCTTGGCTTCACGTTCATCGAGCTAATGGCCATCGTAGTACTCTTGTCTATCCTGCTGACGCTGGGAGTTCCTTCTTTTAACTCATTGATCTGAAACATGAGCCTGACAGCTCAGGCAAATCAGTTCGTGGCTTCGGTGCAACTGACCCGCAGCGAGTTACTTCCAGCAGTCAGATGGCGTCTTGGTATCGGCCTTGTTGAGAGTCAGAGTGGTACAGCCTGAATCATTGCTTTGGCTGCCTTTGGCTGTGGCTATCAGGGTATAAACCGTAGCGGTAGCGCCAGAGATGGTAAAGGTGTAGTAATCGCTTGTTGGGTTACCCACTTGAGATGGTGTTCCGCTATAACTCGTATTGGATATGCGAAATTCTTCCTGCTTGAGTTGCATGCTCAGCAACCCCTTGATTGCCTCGGCACGACGGGACTTATGCAGCCCATAGGTAAAGCTCGGATAGGCCACAGCTGCCAGGATGGCGACGACAGCCACCACAACCAGCAGCTCCAGCAATGTAATACCTGATTGTTTGGTTCTCATGGGCGGCACGCTCTGGAAACGGTTTGATACTATAGAATAGTACTGACAGTGAGCTCTACTGGCATGGGCAAAAAGAAAGGAGTCTTGAGCTAAATGATGCGCACAGTAGGACGTGTTTCCGGTTTTACCCTGATTGAGCTGTTGCTGGCACTGACGGTGGCTGCATTGCTGCTTGCCGTAGCCCTGCCCAGCTATCAGTCATTGCGGCAGGAGCAGATGGTCAGGGCTGCCACGCAGGCTATCTATACCGATGTCATGTTGCTCAAATCCGAGGCGGTCAAACGCAATCAGACGCTCAATCTGCTGCTGTTCAATAGCGGTACCAGTAACTGGTGCTACCGCGTGCATATCGATGGTAGCTGTAATAGCTGTGCCGATGCTTGTTCCAGCATCGAGG
>JAGOXX010000182.1 GCA_018059485.1 Aeromonadaceae bacterium
CTCTCCCCTGAATTGGTTTCCATAAAATTATCGATTTATACAGCGGAGCGACTCATGGCTGACGTAGTTCTGAATAATGTTCGCAAGAATTATGATACTTCTTCACTGAAAGACACACTGCGTAACATCAATCTCAATATCAAAGAAGGCGAGTTCGTTGTCTTCGTAGGTCCGTCAGGCTGTGGTAAATCTACGCTGCTGCGTATGATTGCCGGTCTGGAAGACATCACCAATGGTGAATTGACCATCGGTGGCAAGTACATGAACGATGTTCCGCCCGTAGAGCGTAATGTCGGTATGGTGTTCCAATCCTATGCGCTCTATCCGCACATGGATGTTTACGAGAACATGGCGTTCGGCCTCAAGCTGAAGAAATTCGACAAAGATACCATCCACAAGCGCGTTTCTCGTGCGGCTGATATCCTGGGTCTGGTTCCTTTGCTCGAGCGTAAGCCGAAGGCTCTGTCTGGTGGTCAACGTCAACGTGTGGCGATTGGTCGTTCTATCGTTCAGCAACCGTCTGTGTTCCTGTTTGACGAACCTTTGTCAAACCTGGATGCTGCGCTGCGCGTCAAGATGCGTATCGAGATTGCCAAGCTGCACAAGGAATTGAACTCCACCATTATCTACGTAACTCACGACCAGGTTGAAGCTATGACCCTGGCCGACAAGATCGTAGTTCTGAGTCCGCTTAAGGATTCTGCTGAGACCAACCTGGAGCAGTACGGTTCCCCGCTGGATCTGTACCACAACCCGTCCAACAAGTTTGTTGCCGGCTTCATCGGTTCGCCGAAGATGAACTTCCTGGAAGGTGAGCTCATCGAAATCGGTGAAGACAAGTGTAAGGTCAAGCTGACCACTGGCGATATCGTAGTCGCTTGTGTTGATGCGCGCCGTGCAGAAGTGGGTGACAAGGTTGAACTGGGTATTCGTCCTGAGCACTTGGTGCCGGTCGATCACCCGGATGCAGCAGGTCGTCTGTCTGGTCTGGTTCAAGTGGCTGAACACTTGGGTGCCGAATCTTTCGTCTATATGGAAGTTGATGGCAAGGACTTCACCGTTAAGGCTGCTAGTGAGATCCCGGTTGATACTGGCGATACACTGGAAGTTGGTGTTCCTGCCCAGGCTTGCTATCTGTTCGATACCAAGGAACAGGCATTCCCACGGACTACCAAGTACAACCGCGCTTAATCGACGGTTGTCAGCATGCAAAGCGGGGCATCAGCCCCGCTTTATTTTTGCTACAAAAAAAACGCCGCACTTGCGGCGTTTCTTGCATTCATATCAGAGTTTATCGGCATTGCCCGCCAAGTATTTGGCCACACCCTCGGGGGATGCTTGCATGCCAATTTGCCCTTTTTGCCATTGGGCTGGGCACACTTCGCCATGCTCCTCATGAAATTGCAACGCATCTACCATGCGCAGCATTTCATCGATGTTACGACCCAGCGGCAGGTCATTGACGACCTGGTGACGAACCACACCAGCCTTGTCAATCAAGAAAGAGCCACGGAAAGCAACGCCTGCTTCCGGATGCTCAACATCATAGGCCTTGCAGATCTCGTGCTTAACATCGGCGATCAGCGGGTATTTCACCGCACCTATACCGCCATCGGCGATCTTGGTATTGCGCCAGGCATTGTGGGTAAATTGCGAATCAATAGAGACCCCAATCACCTCAACACCTCGCTTTTGAAACTCCTCAAAGCGGTGATCAAAAGCAATCAGCTCGGATGGGCAGACAAAGGTAAAATCGAGTGGATAGAAAAATATCACCGCAGCCTTGCCTTTGATGAAGCTGCTCAGGTTGAAGTTATCGACAATTTCACCATTGCCCAATACTGCTGCTGCAGTGAAATCAGGGGCGGAACGTCCTACCAGTACCATATTTTTCTCCTTCTGGGCCTGTCACTGTGACACGCTCTGTTATTCAATCCTTTTGAGTCTAGTCCTTGTATGATTTGTGTTAAATTGAATTAATTAGATAACTCCAATCGTGTTTTTCGATGAGTAGATGGCCAAGTCTCAAGCAACTGCACTATCTGGTTTCGCTGGCCGAATGCCAGAACTTTAATCGTGCAGCCAAGTCCTGTTTTGTCAGTCAATCCACGTTGAGCGCCGGGATCCAGTCGTTGGAGGAGTTGTTGGGTTCGCAGCTGATCGAGCGAGACCACAAGTCATTCATCATTACCCCCATCGGCCAAGAGGTCGTGGCGCGTGCGCGTCTCTTGCTATCACAAACCAAGGATCTGCTGGAGCTGACGCAAACGCAAGGTCAGGGGATGCATGGCTCGATTCGTCTGGGGTGCATTCCGACGATAGCGCCGTTCTTGCTCTCCCAACTCCTGAAGTTAACGGGCGAGCGCTATCCAGAGTTAGAGCTGTTGCTGCGGGAGGATACCTCCGCCAATCTGTTGTCGCGGCTTGAGGCCGGGGATCTGGATATCTTGATTCTGGCGTTGCCGTACGAGTTGCGGGGGCTCCATAGTCGAGTGGTGGGCCGTGATCCTTTCAAGTTGGTCGCTCATCGTCAGCTGGTTTCGAAATTATCGGCCCCTCTGGATTATAGCCAGCTACCCGAACATTCAATTTTTCTGCTAGAGCAGGAGCACTGCCTGACCGGTCATGCGGTGTCGGCGTGCCAGTTGTCGGATACGAGTAAGGTCAACCCCTTCTCGGCTACCAGTTTATATACCTTGATTCAGATGGTTTCGGCTCAGCAGGGAGCAACCTTTTTACCTCAGATGGCAATCAATAGCGGCATGCTGCTACAGACGGAGCTGATTGCCATACCACCAGTTGTCGAGTTGGCATCTCGTGAAATTGGATTGGTCTGGCGACCCAGTTCGACCCGGGTTGTGACCTTTAGTCTCTTGGGGGAGTTGATTGGCGAGTGTGTAGCCATCTGCAGCCGGAGCCAATAAAAAAATACCCGGCATCAGGGCCGGGTTATAAGGGGCTATAAATTTCTGAAACAAAGACTAACAAAGGGGCTGCAAACTCACTCATGGCACCAGCTCAGGTTGCGGTACCACGAA
>JAGOXX010000183.1 GCA_018059485.1 Aeromonadaceae bacterium
ACGAGCTGCAGGGGGCTGGTTACCCGGTCATCAACATGACCGACAACAGCCTGGCGAAAAATCATGTCCGCTACATGGTGGGAGGTCGCCCCTGTGCAGGCTTGAGCGAACGGTTACTGAGCTTCGAGTTCCCGGAACAACCCGGGGCTCTGATGCGCTTCCTCGAGACGCTGGGCTGCCACTGGAACATCACCCTGTTCCACTACCGTAACCACGGCGCCGATTATGGTCGTGTGCTCTGTGCATTCGAGCTGGGGGATAGTGACTGGCCGGAGTTTGAGCATCACCTGCAGGAATTAGGATACGTTTGGAGCGATGTTTCGACCGATCCGGCCTATCGGCTGTTTCTGGCGCCCTGACTGGTATCGCGAATCGACATGACGTATATAAAAGAGGCCTCAGGGCCTCTTTTATCATCTGTTTGGGTCATTATCGGCGTTGGTTTGCGAAAACCTCAACTGAATGATGGCTGAATGGCATCGTGATTGTTGGTTGGGGCTCCGGAGTCAGGCTGTTATGCTCTGCGGCCATTTTTTGTCCTGGGCCCCAAGCGTCAGGGCTCATTTCATGAGAGGAGTTGATATCCATGAACCGTTCGACCCGATCCACCCTGACTATCCTATTGACCCTGGCAGGCGTCAGCGCCCATGCCGAGATCAATCCGATCCCGAAACAGAGCGGATTCTCCGGTTTTGGCCAACTCGGAGTCTCTTACAGTGAAGTGAACTCGAATATCCTGGTTGGCCCGGAGAAGAGCGAGAGTCAACGCCTGGACTCCCTCAATTCTCAAGCGGCCAGTAGCGGTAGCCGCTTCACTCCGAATCTGGATATGCGCTACACCTTTGCTGAGAGCCGGACCCAGCTGTTTTTGGGCACCGTGATCCAGGATGCCTTGATGCTCGACTTTACCCAGCAGTTTGGTGTGCGTCGTGAGATGGGCGATAAGGGGATTGGCTCCGTTGCTTACGTCTTCTCCGGTATTGCCGGCGAAGTGTGGCAGGATCCCTATCAGACCGGTAGCGATCGTCAAGATACCGATCGTTCATCATCTGGAGTCCGTTTGGGCTGGGATGGCATCTGGGGCAGTCCTTTTAGCGCCACCTATACCTATCGCAATATCGAGATCGATGATGAACGCAGTGGTGAGAGCATCTCCTGGCTGACCAATGCCGAGCGTGCCGAACTGGATCGTAACGGTAAGAATCAGGATTTGGCGCTTACCTACAACTGGCGTCTCGAGAACGGTTCCCAGATCACGCCGGGTTTGAATTACTCTCGCTACGAGGCTGATGGTGCCGCAGCCAGCTATGACCGCTTCGGTGGCCAGTTGACCTACGCTCTGTTGACGCGCAAGTTCAGCCTGGTGACCAACATGCTGATGAACCGTGTCGAATATGATGGGGTGAATCCGGTCTTTGGTCAGACCGTCGAGGCTGACGAGTGGGGGCTTAATGCCACCTTCATGTGGCACCAGTTGATGGGTGTCGAAAAGCTCAGCGGCCTGGTTTCTGCCAGCTATGGCGAATCGGATGCGAATGTGGACTTTTTCGATACCGACCTGACCAATATCAGCACCGGCTTGCTCTATCGGTTTTAATTGACCGAGCAGCAACGAAAAACGGCTCCGTAATGGAGCCGTTTTTGTTGGTGGGATTTATGTGGCTTAAATCTGCACCTCGTGGGCGGTGGCGCTGATCTTGTGGATCGCCAGATCCGCGCCGTTGTGCTCCTCTTCCTGGGTGAGTCGCAGGCCGACGGTCTGACGCATGATGCCGTAAATCAGCAGGGCGCCGACCACCGCAATGACTACGCCGAGCAGGGTTCCGAGCAGCTGACTGGTGAAGCTGACGCCACCCATGCCCCCCAGGGCTTCGCTACCGAAAATCCCGGCGGCTATACCACCCCAGGCGCCGCAGAGGCCATGCAGTGGCCAGACACCCAGTACGTCATCAAATTTGGGTCTGCGCTGCAACCAGGTGAAGACCAGTATGAAGATGGCACCCGCGACGCCACCGACGATCAGGGCGCCGACCGGATGCATCAGATCGGATCCGGCACAGACGGCAACCAGACCAGCCAGCGGACCGTTGTGGATGAAGCCGGGGTCATTCTTGCCGAGCCAGAGGGCGACCAGGGTGCCACCGACCATGGCCATCAAGGAGTTGACGGCAACCAGACCACTGATGGCGGTGAGTTTCTGAGCGGACATGACGTTGAAGCCAAACCAGCCAACGATGAGGATCCAGGCTCCCAGCGCCAGCATCGGAATGTTGGAAGGAGCAAAGCCGACCGTCTGGCCATTCCGGACGCGGCCGCGACGGGTGCCGAGCAGCGTCAACGCCACCAGACCGATCCAGCCGCCGACTGCGTGCACAACGACAGAGCCCGCGAAGTCATGGAATGGGGCACCGAAGGTTGCCTGCAACCACTCCTGTACGCCAAAGCGACCATTCCAGGCGATGCCTTCGAACAGGGGATAGACCAGACCGACAATCAGGAACGAGCAGACCAGCAGCGGATAGAAGCGGGCCCGCTCGGCAATGCCGCCACTGACGATGGCCGGAATTGCGGCGGCAAATGTCAGCAGGAAGAAAAACTTGGTCAAATCGAAACCATGGTTGCTGACCAGGGTATGGGCGCTGCCCAAGAAGCTCTGGCCATAGGCGATGAAGTAGCCAAAGAAGAAGTAAGCCAGCGTTGACACCGCAAAGTCGGTGATAATTTTGACCAGGGCATTGACCTGGTTCTTGCCGCGCACGGTTCCCAGCTCGAGGAACGCAAAACCGGCATGCATGGCCAGCACCATGATGGCGCCGAGCAAAATAAACAGGGTATCTGAACTGGTAGCCAGGGCGGCTACCGCGTTGTTGACATCGACCACTACTGACCTCCAGAGGAACATCGAGTGACAGATTGGTGCACCGATCTGTCCCATCGTTTTGCGGGCTGCACCGAGGCTAGCCCATTTTTTGCGCACTCACACCAACAAGGGGTGTAATTCTGGTGCGTGGCGAGGCATAAGCACAAAACGTACCAA
>JAGOXX010000184.1 GCA_018059485.1 Aeromonadaceae bacterium
TCTGTGGCACTTCATGAAGGCAGGTCGCGGCTTTAGCCGGGAGATCAGCCGGGAACTCGGCCGAGCCATCCGCAACAATGAATTTATCATCCATTACCTGCCGACCATGGATAACCACAGCGGAAACTGCATCGGAGCCGAAGCGCTGATCCGCTGGAATCATCCCCGGCAGGGGCTGGTGATGCCCGATATCTTCATCCCCATCGCCGAGCGTACCGGCATGATAGTACCCATGACCCAATGGCTGATTGAGCAGTTAGCCGATGAGATGGGCGAGTGGCTCAAGGCCAACCCGGAGTGCTATCTGTCGATCAATATCAGCGCCTCGCACTTTGAATCGCCGTTCTTCCTCAAGCGCGCCTACCAGACCCTGCATCGCCACGGGATTTCCCCCAGCCAGCTGACGCTGGAAATTACCGAGCGAGAGCTGATCGATAACTCCTGTAACACCACCCGCAAGGTACTGCAGCTGGCCAATCAATATGGTTTCAAATTGGCGATCGATGATTTCGGCACTGGCTACAACAACCTGGCACGTCTGTACGAGTTCGGTTTCGAATTGATCAAGATAGACCGCAGCCTGGTGCGAATGGCGGTCGATAAGGAGGGGGGCGATCGTATATTTGATGCGATCTTGACCGTGGCGAATGGCTATGGCGCTCCCGTTCTGGTCGAGGGTGTTGAGTCTCCTGCCGATGTGGCCTTCGTTTCCCACCGTCACATCCACAGCCTGCAGGGGTGGCTCTTCTCCAAACCCATCACCAGCGCCGAATTCAAGCAGTATCACTGGCATCACGCGGTGAAACAGACACAGAGCCAATCTGAACCATCAACTCTCAGAGCCGTGAGCCTGGCAACCAATGCAGGGTGAGGTCACCACACCCTGCTGAGCATGCCCACAGCCCGGACTCTGTCGTTACTCCTCGGCCCACGGCATCTCCGGCAGTGAGGCAAGAAAACCGGCATAGCGCTGTTCATTGAAGGGCTGATCGAGCTCTTCCATCGCCATGATCTCCGCCGCTAGGGCACAGGCGATAAACTCGACCGCCTCCTCCTGGCTGAACCCCGTCATCCGCAACCGCATCAGGGTCGCCTTGACCACCGCCGGATGGCCATCAGCCAGCTGGTTTTCTACCGCCGCAAACAGGGCTTCTTCATCAAAAAATTCTTTCTGTTCTGTCATCAGAGCTTCCGCCATTCAGAGTTCCAGAGAAAAGCCCGGCACCGCGAGACAGCGGAGCCGGGCTTCACCCGTTGTGTTCATTGTTAGTTGGTGTCACCGCCCCCGAGCTCAACCTTGTCGACCCGTTGCAACCCGCGCGGCAGCTTGGCGCCTCGCCGCCCGCGCTCGCCACGATAGAGATCCAGATCGGAAGGCTTGAGCGTCAGCTTGCGCTTACCGGCATGCAGGGTCACCGGCTGACCCTGCGGGATCACGGCCACCTGAGTGACAAACTCTTCCCGGCTCGCCACCCGGCTGCCGGGAATACCGATCAACTTGTTGCCCTTGCCCTTGGCCAACTCCGGCAATTCGGCCAACGGGAACAACAGCATGCGTCCCTCGTTGCTAATCACCAGACAGAGGCTCTCGGCCACATCGCTGATCCGTTGTGGCGCCATCACCTCACCGCCCTCCGGTACGCTCAGCAACGCCTTGCCGCTCTTGTTCTTCGAGACCAGATCACCGTAGCTGCAGATGAAGCCATAGCCGGCATCGGAACAGATCAGGTAACGCTCATCCTCATTGCCCAGCAGCGCAAAACGCGCCTGTTCTCCCGGGTTCAGCGTGCAGCGCCCCGTGAGGGGCTCCCCTTGAGAGCGAGCCGACGGCAGTGTGTGGGCCTCCAGCGCGTAGGTTCGCCCCTGATTGGTCAGGAACACCGCCTGCTGGTTACTGCGTCCGGTAGCCGACGCCAGGAACTGATCCCCGGCCTTGTAGGTCAAACCGGCCACATCGACATCATGCCCCTTCCCGGCCCGCACCCACCCCATCTCGGAGAGGATGACGGTGACGGGTTCACTCGGTGTCAGCTCCTTCTCGGTCAGCGCCTTGGCCTCTTCCCGCTCGACCAGTGGAGAGCGCCGCTCGTCGCCGTACTTCTCGGCGTCCGCCAGCAGCTCTTTTTTCAGCAGGGTATTCATTCGACGCTCCGAGCCGAGCAGCTGTTGCAGCTGATCGCGCTCCTTGGCCAGCTCATCCTGCTCACCACGGATCTTCATCTCTTCCAGGCGGGCCAGTTGCCGCAACTTGGTATCGAGAATGTAGTCAGCCTGCTCTTCGCTCAACGCAAAGCGGCTCATCAATTCGGCTTTTGGCTCATCCTCGGTGCGGATGATGTGGATCACCTCATCCAGATTGAGGTAAGCGATGAGCAAACCTTCCAACAGGTGCAGGCGACGCTCCACCTTGTCTAGGCGATGTTGCAGGCGACGCCGAACCGTTTCGCGGCGGAAGACCAGCCATTCGCTGAGCAGGGTGCGCAGATCCTTGACCTGGGGCAGATTGTTGAGCCCCAGGATGTTCAAGTTGACGCGATAACTCTTCTCCAGATCGGTGCTGGCGAACAGATGCTGCATCAACTGCTCGGTATCCACCCGGTTGGAGCGGGGCACTATGACGATACGAGTCGGATTCTCATGGTCAGCCTCGTCACGCAGATCGGAGACCATGGGCAGCTTCTTGGCCTGCATCTGGGCGGCAATCTGCTCGAGAATCTTGGCGCCGGAGGCCTGATGGGGCAGCGCCATGATGACGATTTCGCCATTTTCGACCTGATAGACGGCCCGCATCCGGATCGACCCTTTGCCGGTCTCGTAGATCTTACGGATTTCGTTGCGCGGCGTGATGATCTCGGCGCTGGTCGGATAATCCGGCCCCTGGATGTGATTCATCAGCTCGCTCAGGGACGCCGCCGGGTTATCGAGCAACTCGACGCAGGCGTGGGCCACTTCACGGGCATTGTGCGGCGGAATATCGGTGGCCATACCAACCGCGATGCCGGTGACGCCGTTGAGTAGAATGTGAGGCAAGCGCGC
>JAGOXX010000049.1 GCA_018059485.1 Aeromonadaceae bacterium
ATGAAATAGAGGCTCATGGTGATGGCCGGCGGCACGAGTGTCTGCACCCAGATCCGGGTGAAACGGGTCACCTCCTTGGTCAATATACTCTTGAAGGCAATCCAGTAGACGATTGGATTCATTTCCGGCCCTCCTCGACCAATTTGACGAATAGCTCTTCGAGGCGATTAGCCTTGTTGCGCATGCTGAGTACCTTGATCTGCTGGGCCGACAGGGCACTGAACAGAGGATTAAGTCCCTGACTCTTGCCGATCTCAACCTCGATACTGGTGTCGTTGACCAGCTGCCAACGAAAACCGTCTAACTGGATCCGCGAGGCGCAGCAGTCCAGATCCAACACAAAGGTTTCCACATCCAGCTTGCCGAGCAGCTCTCGCATCGTCGTGTTCTCGATGATACGGCCGCGATCGATGATGCCGATGTTGCGACACAGCATCTCAGCCTCTTCCAGATAGTGGGTGGTCAGTATGATGGTCACCCCTTGCCCATTGAGTTCCTGCAGGAACTGCCACATGGAGCGACGGATTTCGATATCCACTCCGGCGGTGGGTTCATCCAGGATCAGCAGTTTGGGCTCATGCATCAGGGCCCGGGCGATCATCAGACGCCGTTTCATTCCCCCGGAGAGGGTTCGAGCCTGTTTGTCACGCTTGTCCCAAAGATCGAGCTGTTTGAGGTACTTCTCGGCACGTTGGTGGGCCAGCTGGCGTGGAACCCCATAGAATCCGGCCTGATTGACGACGATCTGCAGCACCTTCTCGAACTGGCTGAAGTTGAACTCCTGCGGGACCAGGCCAATCTGAGATTTGGCCAACTCCAACTGGCTGTCGATGTCGTAGCCGAACACCTGGACACGGCCGGAGCTTTTATTGACCAAAGAGCTGATGATGCCGATGGTGGTCGACTTACCCGCACCATTCGGGCCCAGCAAGGCATAAAAATCGCCCTGTTGTACCACCAGATCGATGCCCTTGAGTGCTTCGACACCGCCTTTGTAGGTCTTGTGTAACCCTTGTATCGTCAGGGCCTGCATCTGAATGTTCACTCCTCTGGGTGGCAAATTAACAATCGGTCATTATAGCCAGCGAGATCAGGATAAAACACGGATAAAAAAAATGGCCTTTCGGCCATTTTCTATCGATGCAAGACCAGATCCGGCCCACATCACGCCAGCGGGATCACCTTGCCGATGAAACGCAGGTTGCGATATTTCTGCGCATAGTCGATGCCACAGCCGACGACAAACTCATCGGGGATGGCAAAGCCAATCCATTCGACGGGAACCTGAACCTCGCGACGGGAGGGTTTGTCGAGCAGGGTACAGATGGCCAGAGACTTGGGCTCGCGCAGACTCATGATCTCGCGCACCTTGTTCAGCGTATAGCCGGTGTCGATGATGTCTTCGACGATCAACACATCCTTGCCTTTGATCTCGTCGTCGAGATCCTTGAGGATGCGCACTTCCCGAGAGCTGTTCATGCTGTTGCCGTAGCTGGAGGCAGTCATGAAATCCAGCGAAACAGGCACATCTATGTGTCGGCACAGGTCAGCCAAGAACACGCAGGAGCCTCGCAACAAGCCAACCATGACCAGTTCATCGCTCCCCTGATAATGAGCGCTGATGGCTTGGCCCAATTCGGCAATCCGTTGTTGTACCTCTTGTTCAGAGATCAAAACGTCAACCCTGTGTTTCATGGCTTGCTCCTGACTGTTTTTGCTTCGGAATAATGTTGAAAATGGTTAAGATGGTCACGGATTTTATCACCAATCCCCCGGATTGGCTCGAGAAAGTCAGGGATAAAACAAGAGACCCCAGCCAGCATAGGCGGGCTCAACAATAACAATGAAACGAGAAACTTGTAGCTATGCAGTCAACCACAGAACCTCGTCGTCGCACCCGGCTCAACCCGGATGCGCGTAGTCGTCAATTGATGGATCATGCCATCGCAGTCTTTGCCCAACGCGGCATAGGCCGCGCCAGCCACGCCGAAATCGCTGAACGAGCTCATGTCTCGGTCGCCACCGTCTTCAACTATTTCCACACCCGGGAAGAGCTGGTTGACGCCGTATTGGCCGAGGTCGAAACCCATCTCTACACACTCGTTCAGCAAGCCTACGATTCCGAGGATGGCGCTCTAGCGTGTATCGAGCAGTTTATCGAGCGTTACATCAATGCCGCTTATGAGAAGGGAGAGTACAACCTGATTGTGCTGGAGTGGAGTGCCTCGATTCGTGAGGATGTCTGGCCCCGCTTCCACCAGTTTAATCAACGCGTGCTGGATCTCATCACCAACAAACTGCAACGTAGTGCCAATGCTGGTGAACTGAAGTTGCTGATGGCCGCCCATGAACTGGCACGCCTGCTGAACAGTTTATGTTTGCCGGTCTGCCAGCAGATCTTCAGCCAACCGCAGCCACCGAAGGAAGAGATCAAATCCTTCATGATGCGCGCCAGCCGACTCGCGCTAGGCGTGGCATAACCAACCAAGGCACTGTGTATCCAACCGCCAGGATCGGCTCTCGCCGATTCTGGTTGGTATCTCCGCTACGTCCCGCACGAAAAGTTACTGGTCGCCCCAACGGCGAACGAGTGACGACTCCACTCCCAGATGATCCAGCACCCGAGCCACCATGAAGTCGACCAGATCCGTCAGCTGCTGAGGTTGATGATAGAAACCTGGTGAAGCCGGCATGATCACGGCCCCCAGCTGGCTGAGTTTGAGCATATTTTCCAGATGGATCGTCGAGTAGGGAGTCTCGCGCGGCATCAGAATGAGCTGTCCTCGCTCTTTGAGTACCACATCAGCGGCCCGTTCGATGAGGTTATCGGAAGCACCATGGGCAATCGCACTGATGGTGCCCATCGAGCAGGGGGCAATCACCATCTGCTTGGGAGCCGCCGACCCCGAAGCGACCGGCGAGAACCAGTCCAGTCGGGAGCTCAGTTGAATTGCCCCCTCGGCAGCCTCAAAACGCTGCTCCAGCCAACGGGCACAGGCGTCAGCGTCGGCTGGCCACTCCTCACCCAGCTCGGTGGCAATCACCACTCGCGCCGCATCAGAGAGCAGCAGGTAGACGCGATAATCGGCCGCCAGCAGACAGGCCAGCAGGCGCACGCCATAGGCAGCGCCAGAGGCTCCGGTCAGCGCCAACGTGATACGCTTTACGGCACTCATCAGACGCCTGCCACATCATGCAGACGAGCCAATAACTTGCCGTGAATACCACCAAAACCACCATTGCTCATCACCAGAATTTGATCCCCCGGCTTGGCTTCTGCGGCCAGTTGATCGACCAGCGCCGATAGCTCATGGAACACACGAGTCGGCACAGGAGCCTCGGCAGCCACCTTGCCAATATCCCACCCCAGATCGCTCGGCGCAAACAGATACGCCTTGTCGGCCCGGGCCAGACAAGCCGACAACTCTTTTTGATGCACGCCCAGCTTCATGGTGTTGGAGCGAGGCTCCAGCACCGCCAGGATGCGAGCCTGCCCGACCTTGGCGCGCAAACCACCGAGGGTGGTTTCAATCGCCGTCGGGTGATGGGCAAAATCGTCGTAGATCTTGACGCCATTGGCCTCGCCCTTGAGCTCCATCCGTCGCTTGGGCATCACAAAGCGGCTCATGGCGGACACGGCATCGGCAGGGAGCACGCCAGCGTGACGAGCTGCGGCTATGGCCATCAAGGCATTGTGGACATTGTGCTGCCCCAGGCCACACCAATTGAGCTCACCCACGAGCGAGCCATCGAGCCAGACCTCGAAGCGAGAACCATCGGCAGTCAGCAGCTTGGCCTGCCAGTGGGCACCATCACCATCGACCCGCTCCACCTCGCTCCAGCAGCCCATCTTCAGCACGGCGTCGAGTGCCGAGTCGTGCGAGGGCACCAACAGGCGGCCGGTTCCCGGTACGGTTCGCACCAGATGGTGGAACTGACGTTGAATAGCCGCCAGATCCGGGAAGATATCGGCATGATCATATTCAAGATTATTCAGAATCAGGGTTCGCGGCCGGTAGTGAACAAATTTGGAGCGCTTATCGAAGAAGGCACAATCATACTCATCGGCTTCGATGACAAAAAACGGCGACGCCCCCAACCGGGCCGACACCGGGAAGTTACCCGGCACACCGCCGATCAGAAATCCAGGATTGAGCCCGGCATCCTCGAGGATCCAGGCCAGCATGCTGGCGGTACTGGTCTTGCCATGAGTTCCTGCCACCGCCAGAACCCAGCGCGATTGCAGCACGTGATCCCGCAACCACTCGGGGCCTGAGGTATAAGGCAGGTTGCGATCCAGCACATACTCGACGCACGGGTTGCCCCGGCTCATGGCATTTCCGATGATCACCAGATCGGGCGCCGGGTCGAGCTGGGCCGGATCATAGCCCTGGATCAGCGCTATGCCCTGCTCCTCAAGCTGAGTACTCATAGGCGGATAGACGTTGGCATCGGATCCTGTGACCTTATGCCCCAACTGCTTGGCAATAGCAGCGATCCCGCCCATGAAGGTGCCACAAATACCCAGAACATGAATGTGCATCGACCGCGTCCCCGAATGCGAATGAGTGAGGCCGCATTCTAGCAATCGAAGCGTCATTTGGGCAGTGATGCGACCCGGAAGCAGCGAAGAATATGCCGCCGAGGTAGCCATTTAGTGGCCGCTGGCTATAATACGGGCTCATCTGTTATCAACGCTTGTAGAAAGGAAATGCCATGAGCCTGAACCTGGTTCCAGCCGGCAAAGAGCTGCCGGAAGATATTTATGTTGTCATCGAAATCCCGCAAAACGCTGACCCGATCAAGTACGAGATCGACAAGGCATCTGGTGCCGTATTCGTTGACCGTTTCATGGCTACTCCGATGTTCTACCCGTGCAACTACGGCTACATCAACAACACCCTCTCCCTGGACGGGGATCCGGTTGACGTGCTGGTACCGACTCCGTATCCGCTGGTTCCGGGCTCCGTCATCCGCTGCCGTCCGGTTGGCGTGCTGAAGATGAGCGACGAAGCCGGTCAGGATGCCAAGCTGGTTGCGGTTCCGCACTCCAAGCTGACCAAGCAATACGACCACATCCAGGACGTCAATGACATCCCGGAACTGCTGCGTGGCCAGATCAAGCACTTCTTCGAGCGCTACAAAGAGCTGGAAGCGGGCAAGTGGGTCAAGGTTGAAGGCTGGGGCGACAAGGCCGAAGCCATTGCCGAGATCGAAGCCTCCGTTGTGCGTTACAACGAAGCCAAGTAATTCATCTCAATACCGTAATGATAAAAACGCCACGCCTTACGCGTGGCGTTTTTTATTGGCGCGGTTCCAAGAGTTTATTGCCAGACAGAAGGTGCAGAGCCAAAACAAACATGGCGCCAATCAAACCACCGAGTGCCACATTGAAAAATCGCTCCGATGCAACGGATAAGGCGTGGTGGGCGATGACAATGGCGCAGGCAGCACAGGCACAACGCACGCCGAAACTGACGACATAACGCCGGAGCACCAACACGGTCGCACAGGTAATTACGCTCAACAGTAAACCAACCAGTGGAACCTGCGGCAACAGGACTCCCAGCAAGACACCAACCGGAACACCGACCAAAGCCCCCAGCAGTCGATCACAGAGTTTCCTTTTGGATGCGACCCAATCCCCGGTCACAACACTGGCCGCCGACCAGATAATCCATTGCGGGTTATCAGGATGCAGCGAGACGACAAACAAGGCCGCCACAGCAACAGAGAGTGTGACAGCCACGACAGAAAGACCCGCCGCCATCGAGGGGCCAAGGGGTTTGTGCATATGGAACTTCAGGTAATGGCGCAGCAGACTCCCCTCATCCTGATCCGCACAATGGGCGTGATCCACAGCGGCAAGCAGAGTGACAGGAACAACACCGGCGAGAATATAGGGTAACCAGGAGTACACCAGTTCCGGATAGTGCGCAGGTAGCGAGCCATGGGCAGCCTCGCATGCCATATAAAGCGCCGGAACAAAAATGAATGTGCCAAGAGAGCGAAGTCGCTGGGCATACCAGGTTAAGGCCACAGACAGAGCAGCAAGCAGCGCACAACAGATAACAAAGAAAAGAGGGATCTCTTGAGCAAACAGTAGAGCAACAAAGCAGAGGATGATCAGGATGCCCTGGCCAATGACCCCCAGCGGAGCCAGGCCGACCCGTTCAAGGCCAACCAAGGCGGCTGAGGCCGGGATCAGGGCGTGCTGCCAGCGCACATCGCCGCTCAGAGCCGCCACAAGAAACAGCGGAAGCAGCACGAGCAGGCAGCGGTAGAGTGCCCGCCGATCAATCTCGTTCTGCACCAGGGAGCTCATGCTGGCAGTTGCTCAAGATCGGCAACCGAGACAATTCGCGCGATGCGCGACAGATTATGGATGGAGTGACCATGCTCTTCCGCAGTAGAGGCAGCACAAGCCTCTTCGAGCACCAGAACCTCATAGTCACGATCATGGGCATCGCGAACCGTACTCTCGACAGCCCAGGTCGTACTAACCCCAGCCACAACCAGTCGCTCAATCCGACGAGCCCGCAAGGCGGCATCCAGATTGGTGCCATAAAAGGCGCTGACTCTGGGTTTGACAATGACCAGATCGCTCAATTCGGAGTGCAAATCGGGATGGAACTCCACACCTTGGGAGCCGAACGCCAGTGCTCCAAACTCTTTTGCCCGGCGAAACATGGGGGATTGGTCAGGATGGTCAACATACCCTGGGGCATAGCCGACTTTAACCAGAATGGAGAGCCAGCCATCTAGCCTGGCAATCTGTAACGCCTTATTGGCACCAGCAATGACACCACGCTCTCTGACCTGAGAAGCACTGGCCGCAAGCTTACCGTCGGGGTGAGTGATCTCGACGATGTAATCCAGACCAATAAATGCAGTATTCATGAGTGGCACTCCCGTTTAATGAAGCAGAATGAACGGAAGGATTATTGCAGAATAAACGAGCGGCCAGCCAGAACACCTCATTCTGGCCAGCAGAGCTGTTTCCATGCGGTTCAGGTTACGTTGAAAGCATCCGCCTGGTGCAGTGTCATTCACATAAAAGGGGCTGGGTCATTCCCCAAAGCTGATCCGTGGATGCAGGACGTGTTCCCATTGAAACAACCGTTGGCGGCAGAGATGCCGCCATCGAGCCCCACGGAAGAGTTTACGGCGTGTTGGCGAGTCAGCAGACAAAGCGACAGCGCCAATCGCCAGAGGCGATAGCCGCCAGACCATGGCACTCCATGCGATAGTGGTAGTAGAAGGCCTCTCCCCATGGGGTCTGCATCATCTCGCGACTGTATTCATGAGGCACCTCTTCAAGCGCATCCAACTTGGCCATCGTCACCTCATCAGCCACATAGATCTCACCCAACACAGATTGCTGGCCAGCAATGATGCCTGGGTACTCCCCCAAGTCGATAAGATAGAAGCGTGGTGGACTCCACCACTGCCCCAGATAGGCACAATTCTGGACCATGGCATGGTTCACTTCACCACGCCGTAAGGTGCCATAGACCCATATCAGTGCCATATCTCCTCCCTTTTCATCGTTGCTACGACCCTCCAGGCGCATTCCTCATTTGTGCAATAGAGTGATCACCCCTAGAATTCTGCCCCATATCTGCATCTACCAACACGAGTATAGGGAGTTTAGCCCATGCGTTCCTGTTTCATCTGCCTACTTGGCGCCCTGCTGTTTCCCATGCTGGCCCAGGCTCACATCCTGCGACTCGATAGCCAACTACCAGCCGTATCAGTCCAGCAGCGAGGTGAGCTGCAACAGCAAGACAAGAAAACCATCTACCAAGCATGGAGCAGCCAACAGCTGACCGGCAAGGTGCGCGTGATCCAGCATATCGCCGGACGCAGCAGCGCCAAAGCGCTCAATGCCCCGCTGATCGAGGCGATCAAGGCAGCCAAACTGCCCCATGACAGCTACCAGACCACCACGATCGTCAACCTGGACGATGCCATGTTCGGCACCGGAAGTTTCGTCGTCAGCAGCCTCGAGAAGAGCAAGCAGGAGTTCCCCTGGTCCTCGTTCGTTCTCGATGAAACAGGGGCCGTTCGTCAGTCCTGGGGGTTGGCCGAAGAGAGTTCGGCCATAGTGCTGCTCGATAAATCAGGAACCGTCCGCTTCGTCAAGGATGGGGCCCTGACCCCCGAGGAGATCAAACAGGTGATGACGCTGATCCAGAGCCTGATTTAATCCGGCGGCGAAAGAAGCAGACAAATCAGCCCGCAGTAGCGGGCTGATTCCAAAGAAGTCAGAGAGATTAGAAGAGGTAGTATCCCAGAGCCACCAGCACACCTAGATAGGCCAGTAGCAACAGCCACACGCGTGGACGTAGTAGACTTTTTCTCACTTGATGCACCCTGGTTGCAACATTGCGTTAACAATACAACAACCCAGGGTCCACACTCCAGCCACAAGCGCGAGCTCTCTCACAAAAGAGCAGATTTTATCCTCTTAGTCGATGAAACGACCACAAGAGAGACTCAATCAGCCACCTACAACAGCACACCATGCTGCCGCAGTGCCGTCAGCAGCCGCGCCACACCCTCGGCAATCGGTAGCTCATCATTGACCAGATGGATCTCCGGCTGCAGCGGTGTCTCGTACGGATCATCAATCCCGGTGAAATGCTTGATCTCACCCGCCCGCGCCTTCTTGTAGAGCCCCTTGGGATCCCGCGCTTCACAGGCAGCCAACGGGGTGTCCACGAACACCTCGATAAATTCCTCCTGGTTAAAGCGAGCCCGAATGGCATCTCGCTCGGCCCGATAGGGTGAGACAAATGCCGCCAGCACCACGAGGCCGGCATCCACCATCAGCTTGGCCACCTCGCCGACCCGGCGCAGATTCTCCTGTCGATCGGCGGTCGCAAACCCCAGATCCGAACAGAGACCGTGGCGCACATTATCCCCATCCAGCAGATAGGTGTGGATGCCGCGTTGCATGAGCTCGGCCTCCAGGGCGCCAGCTAGCGTCGATTTGCCAGAGCCGGAGAGGCCGGTAAACCACAATAGCGCCGGTTTATGTCCCTTCTGGGCCGAACGGGCCGCCTTATCGATAACATGCTGATGCCAGACGATATTGTCGGTGGTCACTTGCGTTGTCATGTTCACCTCTTGTCAACTTCATCGCGGCCAGCACGGGCCGCGATGACTCATTCCACTGGACGTTACAGCTGGCTGATATCCAACGCCTGCCAATGGGGGAAGTGCTTGCGTACCAGGGCGTTAAATTCCAGTTCGAACTCGCTGAACTCGCGCTTGGCATCCACGGTATCAGCCAGAGCCTCTACCACCATGCCAGCCCCTATGGTGACATTACTCAGGCGATCGATGACGATGAAGCTGCCGGAATCCCTTACTTGCGTGTAGGGATCGACACCCACCGCACTGGTCAGCTCCAACTCGACCAAACCAATCTCGTTGAGCTTCAGCTCGCTGGCTGCATGCTGCTCGAGGCTGTTCACATCGGTGCGATGACGAATAGCCGAGAACTGGCCTTGTGTCTTCTTGGTCGCCAGCTTGATGTCATACAGACGCCCCGTGGAGAGTGGCGATTCAGCCATCCACACCAGATGGGCCAGCAGCCGCTTGCTGACTGCGGTCGGCGCATCGGGCGCCACCAGCAGATCGCCTCGGCTGATGTCGATCTCGTCCTGCAAGGTGACGGTAATCGCTTGCCCGGCCTGGGCCTGGGCCAGATCGCCATCAAAGGTGACGATACGTTCGACTACACTCTGCTTGCCGGAAGGCAACACCTTCACGGTATCACCCGGACGCAGGGTGCCAGCGGCGAGCGTACCCATGTAGCCGCGGAAGTTGAGATCCGGGCGGCTGACCAGTTGCACCGGCAGACGCGCAGGCAGCTCGTTGTTATGCACACCCACTTGC
>JAGOXX010000050.1 GCA_018059485.1 Aeromonadaceae bacterium
GAGCTCGGCTGACGGTGCCCTGCCAGCCGAGAAACTCGGCCGCAACCTCGGGCGCATCGGTCAACTGTTGCTTGAGGGCGCAAGCCAGATCCAGCAATTGGCGCTGCTGCTGGGCCGTGAGTGGTGCTGCGGGTGCAGCCTGAGCCAGTAACCAGTCGGCCAGCAGATGGTCGAAATCATCACCGCCGAGTGCCGAGTCACCCCCAGTGGCCAATACCTCGAACACGCCGCGATGCAGGCGCAGGATGGAGATATCGAAGGTGCCACCGCCCAGATCATAGACGGCGATGAGCCCCTCCTGCCCCGAGTCCAGACCATAGGCCACGGCCGCAGCGGTCGGTTCATTGAGCAGACGCAGCACATGCAAACCCGCTAGGCGAGCCGCATCCTTGGTGGCCTGACGCTGGGCATCATTGAAATAGGCAGGCACGGTAATCACCACGCCATCGAGTTCAGCCCCCAGTGTATGGCTGGCTCGCGTCGCCAGAGCCTTGAGGATCTCGGCCGAGACCTGAACCGGGTTGACCGGCCCCTGCACCGTCTCGATCTGTGCCATGCCGGAGGCGCTGGCGGTCAGTTGATAGGGCAGGTGCTCGACACTGACATCGCTGGCCGCCTTGCCCATCCAACGCTTGACGGAGGAGAGGGTATTGCAGGGATCCTGCGCCGCCTCCTGTCGCGCCTCAAACCCGACGCGCAGGCCATCGCTCTGATAATGAACCACAGAGGGCAACAGATGACGCCCCTGCTCGTCGGCTAGCGTCTCGGCGCTGGCACTGCGCACGACGGCAACCAGCGAGTTGGTAGTCCCCAGATCGATACCAACCGCCCACTTGTGCTGATGGGGGGCGGCGCTGAGTCCAGGTTCGGCAATATGTAGTAAGGCCATGTGTGTTTACAGATCCATCAAAGAGTCTTCGAGACGGCTCAACTCATCACGCAACTTGCGGACAAACTTGAGCTTGCGAATACGATCGGCCGCGATTGGCAATTCTGCCGCCGCCAGCGCCTGTTGTAACTGCAGCATCAGCCGATTGTGTTCGCTACTGATCCGCTGTTCAAACACAGGGATCTGCGCCTCCGGATCGGCGGCGTCGCGCAGCGCTTCAAGCTCTTCGCGCCAACTCAGCTGTTGCATCAGGAATTCAGGATCCTGCAGGGTTTGCTGCTCGCCGCGAATATCCAGCCCCTGCAACATCAGCAGGTACTCGGCGCGGGAGAGCGGATCCTTGAGGGTTTGATAGGCGGCATTGACCGTACTGGCCTGTTGCAGAGCCTGCAACTGCTCGGCTTCCGGCGCGGCGGCATAGCGATCAGGGTGATATTGCTGTTGCAATTGACGGTACTGGAGTGCCAATTGGCTGGCATCCAGTTCAAAGGATGGAACGAGATCAAACAGCTCGAAATAGTTCACTGGATACTCTCAACGGAACAAGCGGTGCGTTGGTCGAGAACCCGAGTCTGGCATCAATGGCCAGACTCGATTCAGACGGTGAAGCTTTCGCCGCAACCACACTCCCCTTTCTTATTCGGGTTATTGAATTTGAAGCCTTCGTTCAGCCCTTCCTTGACGAAGTCCAGCTCGGTGCCATCCAGGTAGATGAGACTCTTGCTGTCGACTATGATGCTGACCCCATTGAGGTCGAATACTTCGTCTTCAGGCTGGATCTCGTCGACAAACTCCAGCACATAAGCCATACCCGAACAACCGGAGGTCTTGACGCCAAGGCGCAAGCCGACTCCCTTGCCCCGACTCTGCAGGAACTTTTTGACCCGCTCGGACGCGGCTTCTGTCATGGTTACAGCCATCTTGCTCCACCTTCTAACGAATTACTCGAGACCTTTCTTCTTCTTGTAGTCGGCAATCGCCGCCTTGATCGCATCTTCGGCCAGGATTGAACAGTGGATCTTGACCGGTGGCAGCGCCAGCTCCTCGGCAATCTCGGTATTCTTGATCGCCTGAGCCTGTTCGAGCGTCTTGCCCTTGACCCATTCGGTCACCAGCGAGCTGGACGCAATCGCCGACCCACAGCCATAGGTCTTGAATTTGGCATCTTCGATGACGCCGGCATCGTTGACCTTCAACTGCAGCTTCATGACGTCACCACAAGCCGGGGCGCCAACCATACCAGTCGCCACGTTCGGATCATCCTTATCGAAGGAGCCGACGTTACGTGGGTTTTCATAATGATCAATAACTTTTTCGCTGTATGCCATGTCGGCCTCCTATTCACTACGTTCCGACGACTTAATGGCTGACCCATTCCACTTTGGAGAGGTCAACACCATCCTTGAACATGTCCCACAAGGGCGACATTTCACGCAAACGACCGATCGCATCGCTGATCAGCCGCACGGCATAATCGATCTCTTCGTCGGTGGTGAAGCGACCGATGGAAAAACGAATCGAGCTATGAGCCAGCTCATCACTCAGCCCCAGGGCGCGCAGCACATAGGAGGGCTCCAGGCTGGCCGAGGTACAAGCTGAACCGGAGGAGACCGCCAGATCCTTGAGCGCCATGATGAGGGACTCCCCTTCGACATAGTTGAAGCTGACGTTCAGGTTGCCCGGCACGCGATGCACCAGATCACCGTTGAGGTGTACCTCTTCAATCTGTTGCAGACCCTGCCACAGACGATCGCGCAGCTGCAGGATGCGAGCCTCTTCGGCAACCATCTCCTGCTTGGCAATGCGGAACGCCTCGCCCATGCCGACGATCTGGTGAGTCGCCAGTGTGCCCGAACGCATGCCACGCTCATGACCACCGCCATGCATCTGGGCCTCCAGGCGCACGCGCGGCTTGCGGCGAACATAGAGAGCGCCGATCCCCTTGGGGCCATAGATCTTGTGGGCCGACATCGACAGCAGATCAATCTTCATCGCCTCGACATCCACCGGGATCTTGCCGACGCTCTGGGCGCCATCAACATGGAAGAAAATCTTGCGGGAGCGGCACAGCTCGCCGATAGCCGCCACATCCTGAATCACACCGATCTCGTTGTTGACGTGCATCAGGCTGACCAGAATGGTGTCCTCACGCAGCGCAGCGGTCAGCTGTTCGAGCGTCACCAGACCATTGGGTTGCGGATCCAGATAGGTAACTTCAAACCCCTCACCCTCGAGGTAACGGCATGGATCCAGAACGGCCTTGTGTTCAGTCTTGCAGGTGATGATGTGCTTGCCCTGCTTCTGGTAAAAATGGGCAATCCCCTTGATGGCCAGGTTGTTGGACTCCGTCGCCCCGGAGGTAAAGACAATCTCCCGCGGGTCAGCACCAATCAGATCGGCAATATGATTGCGAGCCTCATCGACCACCTCTTCGGCTTGCCAGCCAAAACGGTGGGAACGGGAGGCCGGATTGCCAAAGATGCCATCCAGGGTCAGACATTGCATCATCTTCTCGGCAACACGGGGATCCACCGGTGTGGTGGCGGAATAATCCAGATAAATCGGCAGCTTCATTGTTCAAAAACCTCGAAATAGAGCAGGAGTAACCATCAAATGGCGCGCACGCTGACCGTCACAGGGTCAACTTCCAACTTATGCCCCAGAGAGGCTCCCACCTGCTTTTGCTTATCTTGTCGTTGTGCGATCTGCTTGATCTCGGCCTGAGTCACCAATTCGCCCAGCGTGATCTCATCAAGAAAGGAGCTGATACGACCACTCAAATCTCGCCACAGCGAGTGCGTCAAACAGCGAACGCCCCCCTGGCAACCCTCATCACCGTGGCAACGAGTGGCTTCAACTGACTCATTGACAGCTGAGATGATCTGACTGATGGAGATCGCATCGGCTGCTCGACCCAAACGGTAACCGCCGCCCGGACCACGCACGCTCGCCACCAACCCCTGCTTGCGCAGCTTGGAAAAGAGTTGTTCCAGATAGGAAAGGGAGATGCCTTGTCGTTCCGAAATATCCGCCAGCGGCACCGGGCCCAATTCGTTATGCAGCGCCACATCCAGCAGTGCCGTGACGGCATAACGTCCTTTTGAAGTCAGTCTCATGGCAACACCCTCTCACATTCAGCATGGTTTCATGCTCCCATGCCCGAGCTTTTCAGTCAAGTATTTAACCTTGCCGAATGGTCAGGTATTACGCAGATGCTTTTGCACCGCCGTCAGGATGCCGCGCAGGATATTGAGCTCCTGATTATCGGGTCGCACCCGGTTAAACAGACGACGCAACTTACTCATGACATTACCGGGATGATCGGCGCGCAAGAAATTGACCTGCAACAAAATCTGTTCCAGATGAACGTAGAAGCGATCCAGATCCTGCTGCTGGGGATAGACCTCAGCCTCGATGGCATGCGGCTTGTTCGTGAGCGAGTGCATGCGCACTTCATAGCAGATGGTCTGTACGGCCATGGCCAGATTCAGCGAGCTGTAGTCAGGGTTGGCCGGGATACAGACGTGGTAGTGGCACTGCTGCAACTCCTCGTTGGTCAGACCGGTGCGCTCCCGGCCGAAGACCAGAGCCACCTTGTGCTGAGCCGCTTCGGCAACCGACTTGGCTCCAGCTTCTCGCGGATCCAGCATCGGCCAATCCAGCGTCCGACTCCGGGCGCTCGAGCCAATGACCAGACCGCAATCGGCCACCGCCTCGGCCAAGGTAGCGACGATACGCAGGTTGGCCAGGACATCGACAGCCCCCGCCGCCATGGCGGTGGCACGACCATCAGGGGGTTCGACCGGATCGACCAGCACCAGATCATGAATACCCATGGTCTTCATGGCTCTTGCCGCTGAACCGATATTGCCAGGATGGGAGGTGTTAACCAGAACTACGCGGATATTATCTAACATCGAAGAAACAGTCGTGAGTCATGCTTTGCGGCCGATGGTAGCACGGAGACCCCTCGGTTGTCCTCGCGGGCATCACTTACCCTTCGGCCGGGGCCCACTGGGAGCCCGGCTCGCCAGGATCAGGCCGCAGAGGCTGGTTGCAAACCACCCTGAACAAAGGTCGCCAGATCGCACAACGCCCGTTTGAGCAATCCAGGCAACAGATCCAGATCGATGCTATCGAGCAAATTCTTCAACTCCAGACCCAGCTCCGTATCCCCTTCGATACGCAAGCGACGCTGGAAAAACAAGCTGTCCGGATCTTCTTTGCGGCCAGCAATCAAAATCAGATCGTTGAGCGAAGCGGCAAAGGTCACATCGACTCGCGGCGCCTGGGGTGCTATCAATAACTGTTCGCCCTGATAGCTGATAAACCAACCCAGCCCCAGGTCACTGATCTCGATCTTCAGCCATTTCTCTTCCAAAAAAGCAAAGTCGCCATCCGCCAGCGCCTCTTTAAATACCAGATGCAGCAGACGCTCCATCAACGCCTGCTGTAGAGCAAATGGCATCAGACGCGCAGGAAAACGCAATAGTTCGGGGGCATGCAACACCAGGCCTCGACGCAGGCGATTCAACATCAGCAAACTCTCCTTAGACAGACAGGCCGGATCTAAACACATTTTGTTTGGACGATTTCTGTTGAAAATCAAGTTTATCCGGCGCAGATACAGAAAACTGCCCCAGGTCATGGCCGAAGCCGGTGCCACTCTCTACAATCGCCCCCAATTAAAGACGAGTGGAACACGCCATGGAATTACTCTGCCCGGCCGGAAACCTGCCCGCCCTGAAAGCCGCCATCGATCATGGAGCCGATGCCGTCTATATCGGCTTCAAGGATGACACCAATGCGCGCCATTTTGCTGGACTGAATTTTGATGATAAGAAGTTGGCGCGTGGCGTCGATTACGTTCACCAGCATGGTCGCAAATTGCATGTCGCCATCAACACCTTTGCCCATCCCACGGCCGAAGCCAGGTGGCAACAGGCTGTCGATCGCGCCGTAGCTATCGGTGCGGATGCGCTGATCATCGCCGATATCGCCGTGTTGAATTACTGCCGACAACAGTATCCCCAGATGGAAATTCATCTGTCGGTGCAGGCCTCGGCCACCAACAGCGCCGCTATTCGCTTCTACCAGGATAACTTCAACATCAAGCGGGTGGTGCTGCCCCGGGTACTCTCGATCCACCAGGTCAAACAGCTCTCCCGTGAGACTACGGCCGAGCTGGAGGTATTTGCCTTCGGCAGCCTCTGCATCATGGCGGAAGGGCGCTGTTATCTCTCCTCCTATCTGACAGGCGAAAGCCCCAATACGGTCGGCGCCTGTTCACCAGCTCGCTTCGTGCGTTGGCAAGAGACCCCCAACGGTCTGGAGTGCCGCCTCAATGAGGTGCTGATTGATCGCTATGCACCCGGCGAAAATGCGGGCTATCCCACCCTGTGCAAGGGGCGTTATCGCGTCGGGGAACAGCTATTTCATACCCTTGAAGAGCCAACCAGCCTCAATACGCTCGCCCTGCTACCCGAGTTGTTCGCCTGTGGGGTGCGCTCGGTGAAAATTGAAGGGCGGCAACGCAGCCCGGCCTACGTCGAACAGGTGACGCGGGTATGGCGAGCCGCCATCGACAGTTATCAAGCCAACCCAGAGGCCTATCGGGTTCAAGCTGCCTGGGACCAACAACTGGACGCCGTCTCTGAGGGTAGCCAAACCACGCTCGGTGCCTACCACCGGCAATGGCAATGAAGGAGCCGCATCCCATGAAATTATCGCTAGGCCCCCTGCTCTACTTCTGGCCCAAAGCCGACATCGAACAGTTCTACCAGCAAGCCTGCTCCGGCCCCGCTGACATTATCTATCTGGGCGAAACCGTCTGCAGCAAGCGCCGCGAACTACGGCTGCAGGATTGGTTACAACTGGCCGAGCCACTGAGCGCCGCAGGCAAGCAGGTGGTACTCTCGACGCTGGCATTGATCCAGTCACCCTCTGAACTGACCGAAATGAAACGTTGGGTGGACAATGGTGAGCTGATGATCGAGGCCAATGATCTGGGCTCAATTCAGTTGGCTTACGAGGCTGGCTTGCCATTCGTCTGTGGGCCGGCCATCAACTGCTACAACGCCGACGTGGTGGAGCTGCTGGTTAAAAAAGGCATGCAACGCTGGGTCATGCCGGTGGAGCTCTCTCGCGACTGGTTACAGCAACTGTTGGCTGAGTGTGAAAAACGGCAGATCCGCGATCACTTCGAGGTTGAACTGTTTGCCTATGGCCATCTTCCCCTGGCCTACTCGGCGCGTTGCTTCACCGCACGCGCGGAGAATAAACCCAAGGATCAGTGCCAGCTGGCCTGCCTGGCCTATCCGCAAGGTCGTCTCGCCCAAAGCCAGGAGGGAGCCGATGTCTTCGTACTAAACGGTATTCAGACCCAATCTGGTTACTGTTACAACCTGCTACGCGATATCCCTGCCATGGCAGGCTTGGTCGATGTGATTCGCCTCAGCCCGCAAGGGGCCGACACTCATGAGTGGCTGGAGAGATTTGACCAGGCGCGTAATGGCCAGATCCCCAGCGTCAGCCGCTCGGCGTCAGAGTGTAATGGCTACTGGCACCGCATCGCCGGTATGGCCCAGCAGGATTAGTCCCAAAAACGAAAGGCCCCTCGCGGGGCCTTTCGTGTCTATCTGCAGTCATGCACGAAGCAAGAGTCACTCTTCGATCAGAGATGGATCCAGTTGTGCCAGCTCCAGCATGGCATAACGATGCTCGATGAAGTCGTAAACATTATTCGACATCGACAGTTTGAAGTAGCTCTCCGCCAGCGCCTTTTTGCCCTGAGCCAGGTGCAGCTTGCCTAGGTAGAAATAGGCTTCGCACAGACGTTCGGCCAGCTCGCGATTACTCTTGGAGCTCTTGCTGAGCTGATGCATGAACTCGGACTCAGACTGCTCGCCGGCAAAGACGGAGACGATCGCCCATCCCCACTCATCACCCGCGTGTTGCTTATAGCGACGTTGCAGTGCCTTGTCGGCCGAGGCTGCATCCACTTGCCGCTCTGCCATGTACAACCATAACACCCGGTAGGGATCCTCTGGACGCCGGCGATAAAACTCGGACAAGTCATCAACCGCTAGCTTAGGCCGCTGGCCGTAATAGAGGGCGATGCCGCGATTGAGGAAGGCATAATCGTAGTCAGGAGCCAACTCCAATGCCGAATCGAATGCATCATAGGCATCATCGAAGTCCTGCTGTTGAGTCAGATAGACACCGATGAAGTTGTAAGCCTCGGCAAAGTCAGGCCGCTCACGCAAAGCACGGTTGAAATCGATACGCGCCATGGTGCGCAATCCAACCCGATCGAAGACCACGCCGCGCTCGTAATAGAGCTCGGCCCGCTGATCAGGGTTGAGATCGGATGAGGAGAGCAGTTGGCCTATCTTGGCCAGCGCCAATTCATTCTGGTAACTGACCTGCAGCGGCACCGCCAGAATAGCCTTGGCTTCATCCGGCCCAGAGGCGTGAACAGAGGTACCAGCATCCATGCTGCTACAACCGAACAGTGACGTAAACACCATGGCGCAGACCAGCGGCGCAAATCCATTCCTGAAATACAATGAGAACTCCGAAACCCGGACAGGTTTGATGCCCTAATGTTAAGGGGCACGCTGCCATTTGTCATGCGAAGTTAAGCGGGAAATCACAACTCGGACCATTCTTGAACCAGAAACGGCAAAAGTTGGCAGTAACAGCATTTTTTTACTGTATTCAAAACGATAAAAGGCGCCACTAGGGCGCCTTTTCATCATGGGATGAACGAATCAGAGCGACTCGATCTGTTCCTTGTCATCCTTGGGTACTTCTACCGGCAACAGATGTTCACGGCGTACCTTCAGATACATGGCCCAGGCACTCGCGACATAGATAGAGGAGTAGGTACCAAAACCGATACCGATCAACAGGGCGGTGGCAAAGCCGTGAATCAAGGGGCCACCCATGGTGAACAACGCAACGACAGTGAACAGAGTCGTCCCCGAGGTGATCAGGGTCCGGCTCAGAGTCTCCGTCATGGAGATATCGATAATCTCCCGCATCTCCCCCTTACGCAGACGACGGGCATTTTCCCGCACCCGGTCGAATACCACTATGGTGTCGTTGAGCGAATAACCAACAACCGTCAGTACCGCGGCCAACACCGTCAGGTCGAACTCAAGCTGGAACCAGGAGAACACCCCCAAGGTGACCACAACGTCGTGCGCCAAGGACAAGACAGCCCCGGTCGCCATCCGCCACTCGAAGCGAAAACCGATATAGGCCAGGATACAGAGCAAAGAGGCAGCAATCGCCATGAAACCACTCTGGGCCAGCTCGGCACCGACGGCCGGACCAACAAACTCCATACGAGTCATCTTGGTGTTTTCGGCAATGCTCTTGCTGGCCAGGGTGACGGCTGTCGCCAGTTGCTGTTGATTCACCGTATCTTTCGGCGCCATGCGGATCAAGACATCCCGCGTAGAGCCAAAATACTGCACCACAGCACCGTCAATCTTCTGGGCAACCAGAGCCGCCCGAACATCGTTCAGCTCAGTCGGCTTTTCAAAGTTCAGCTCGACTATGGTACCCCCGGTAAAATCCAGTCCCCAATTCAGACCACGGGTGGCCAAACTGAAGATACAGGCGAGGATGATGCACACCGACAGAATAGTCGCCGGCATAGCCAACCGCATGAAGGGGATCACATGGCCCGGTTTAAAAATTTGGAACATATCATCACCCTCAAATAGACAGATCGTTCAGGCGTTTTCCGCCCCACAACAGGTTGACGACGGCGCGACTTCCTGTGATGGCGGTGAACATAGAACTGGCAATACCAATCATCAGCACCAGAGCAAAACCACGAACCGGACCTGAACCGACAGAGAACAGAATCAACGCCGTGATAAAGGTGGTGATGTTGGAGTCGGCAATGGTGCCAAAGGCGCGTTCAT
>JAGOXX010000185.1 GCA_018059485.1 Aeromonadaceae bacterium
CAGATCCGCTAGAGACATTCTAATTGGTGGATTTTCCTCTCGACTTTCGCCAATTTTCCAGCAAACTACGGCGCTAATTTTTACCCTAACCCTATAGAGACACTCACCGATGAATCCGGTCGTTATCGCCGTGTTGCTGATGCTGATCCTCAGCATGTTACGCATCAATGTCGTTGTTTCCCTCGCTGTCAGTGCCATCGTGGGTGGCCTAGTCGGCGGCCTTTCCCTGATGGATACGTTGAAGGCCTTCACCGATGGTCTGGGCGGCGGAGCCACCATAGCACTCTCGTATGCCATGCTCGGTGCCTTTGCCGTCGCTATCTCCCGCTCCGGCATCACGGACCTGCTGGCCCATAAGGTGATTGCCCAGCTGGGCAAAGAGGCGTCCCCTGGTCACATTTTGTGGGTCAAGAGTCTGCTGCTGGGCGCCCTGCTGGCCGTCAGCATCGCCTCGCAAAACCTGATCCCGGTGCATATCGCCTTCATCCCCATCCTGATCCCGCCTTTGCTGCACGTCATGGCTCAAATGCGTCTTGACCGTCGTCTGGTCGCCTGTGTCATCACCTTTGGTCTGACCGCCACCTACATGATTTTGCCGGTCGGCTTCGGGGGTATCTTTCTGAACGATATCCTGGCGCAGAACCTGATCCGCTGTGGCGTACATGTCACAGGGCCACAACTGCCACTGGCGATGGCCATTCCGGTAGCTGGCATGGTGTTGGGACTTATCATGGCGTTCTTCAGCTACCGCAAACCCCGTGACTATAATCTTGAACCCATCATGGCCATAGAACCGGAAACTGTGGTCTTTACCCCGCATCACCTGTGGGTCGCCGTTGTAGCCATCCTCGCCGCGCTGGGGCTACAACTCTATACCGACTCCATCATCATCGGTGCTCTGGTTGGCTTCCTGATCTTCACCATCGGTGGTGTCATCAAGTTCCATGAGAGCCAGGATGCCTTCACGCAAGGCGTCAAGATGATGTCCTTGATCGGCTTTATCATGATCTCCGCCTCCGGTTTCTCATCCGTGATGAATGCCACCCATGGCGTCGACTCCTTGGTACAGACTGTCGGCTCTGTGCTCGGTGACCACAAGGGCTTGGCCTCGTTCGCCATGCTGCTGGTTGGTCTGCTGGTCACCATGGGGATTGGCTCATCATTTTCCACTGTCCCCATCATTGCGGTGATCTACGTTCCCCTGTGTTTGAGCCTCGGTTTCTCGCCGCTGGCCACCATTGCTATCGTCGGCACCGCCGGTGCCTTGGGCGATGCAGGCTCACCCGCCTCGGACTCGACACTCGGCCCGACATCGGGGCTGAATGCCGATGGTCAGCATGACCATATTTGGGACAGCGTGGTACCCACCTTTATCCACTACAACATACCGCTGCTGATATTCGGCTGGATTGCCAGCATGGTGCTGTGATCTCGGGCGTTTGAGACCAGCAGATAAAACAAAGGGCCATCGTCGGATGGCCCTTTTATTTTCAGCAACACTATTTCATCGATGCTATCGACGATTACTCTGCCGTCGGTTGACGACGAGTCGCAGACTCCTTGAGCAGAGTCTGCAGTTCACCCTGCTGGAACATCTCCAGCATGATGTCACAGCCACCGATCAGCTCGCCATCAACCCACAGTTGGGGAAAGGTCGGCCAGTTGGCGTATTTAGGCAGTTCAGCTCGGATATCCGGATGCTGAAGAATATCGACATAGGCAAATGGTTGGCCACAAGCCATCAGAGCCTGAGCCGCCTGAGCGGAAAAACCGCAACTCGGCAACTTGGGCGACCCCTTCATATAGAGCAGGACTGGGTTCTCGGCGATTTGTTGTTTGATCTTTTCAATTGTTTCCATGATGGCCTCATAGCGGGTCGTTTTCGCTATTCTAGCCGATAAGTGTCGGCTAACAATCCCACAAAACAGAGGGATATTGCTGGTCTCGGCAAGGAAACGCACACTGACACCTAGTGGCCCACTCCGCCGTCCCCTCCCAGGTCAAAGGCTCAACGAGCTGTTCTACGGTCACAATCGTGGCGGGTCTATGATTGCCAACAGCTTATTGAACCAGCAACAGATGTAAGTGGCTTGTTAAATATTTCTCGCCTATTTGTGCCATTACTAGTGGCATTTACCCGGCGAAATTTGTTATAAATCAATTTTCCGGCAGGATCTTTACCATCCTGTTCCGATCTTCTCGGCAAACCGGCCCGGTTGAGGGCCTTTTCAATGGAGAGTCTACTCATGGCTTTTGAACTTCCGGCCCTGCCCTACGAAAAAAACGCTCTGGAGCCCCATTTCTCCCAAGAGACGCTGGAATACCACTACGGCAAACACCACAACACCTATGTGGTCAATCTGAACAATCTGGTTCCGGGTACCGAATTTGAAGGTAAAACTCTCGAAGCGATCATCAAAACTTCCAGCGGTGGCATCTTCAACAACGCGGCCCAGATCTGGAACCACACCTTCTTCTGGCACAGTTTGACCCCAAAATCCGAGGGCAAACCAACCGGCCCTCTGGCTGATGCAATCGACGCTGCATTTGGCTCTTTTGATGCGTTCAAGGAAGCCTTTACCAAGTCGGCTGTGACCAACTTCGGCTCAGGCTGGACCTGGCTGGTGAAGAAGGCCGACGGTACTCTGGCCATCGTCAACACCTCAAACGCCGGTTGCCCACTCACCGAGGGCGTCACCCCACTGCTGACGGTCGACGTCTGGGAACACGCCTACTACATCGACTATCGCAATCTGCGCCCCAAGTATCTGGAGGCCTTCTGGGCTCTGGCGAACTGGGAGTTTGCGGCGAAAAACTTCGCGGCCTGATCAACATCTGCTCTCAAAAGCCAACAACCCTGCCTCGGCAGGGTTGTTTTTTTATGGCTCTGTCCCAGTTATGCGTTGATAGGTCCAGCTCAAATGTTGGCCTGGAGTCCGGACGAGCGGTTCCGACTCATCACAGCGACTT
>JAGOXX010000186.1 GCA_018059485.1 Aeromonadaceae bacterium
TCAACCTGCTTGAGCAGAGCCGGGTTCAGAGGGCCAAAGTTGGTCCCACCTGAGCTGGCTCCGTCGTAGGAGACCGCCGACAGGCGGCCCCAGAAGTAGTTGGGTGCGGTGAACGACTGGCCAATCAGCTGGGAACCGACCACCTGACCGTTGTGATAGACCAAGGAGCCGTTGGCCTGTGCCGGGAACAGCAGTTGTGCCAACCCTGTCATCGACAGCGGATAGACCAGGCCGAGTAACAGAGTAAAACCACACCACAACAGCAGAGCAGGACGTAATAGGGTCAACATGAACTCTCTCCTTACACCAAACCGACCGCAGTCAGCAGCATGTCGATGATCTTGATACCGATAAACGGTACCAGCAGGCCACCGAATCCATAGATAAACAGGTTACGGCGCAGCAACTTGACCGCACTCATAGGACGGTAGTGCACACCACGCAACGCCAGCGGGATCAGGAAGACGATGATCAGCGCGTTGAAGATGACCGCCGACAGAATGGCGGACTGCGGACTGGTCAGCTGCATCAGGTTCAAGGCGTTGAGCTGCGGATAGGTCGCCGCAAACGCCGCCGGAATGATGGCAAAGTATTTGGCCACATCGTTGGAGATACTGAAGGTGGTCAGAGAGCCACGAGTCATCAGCATCTGCTTGCCGATATGGACGACTTCGATCAGCTTGGTCGGGTTGGAGTCGAGGTCGACCATGTTCCCAGCCTCTTTCGCCGCCTGAGTACCACTGTTCATCGCCACCGCCACATCAGCCTGAGCCAGAGCGGGCGCATCATTGGTACCATCACCCGTCATAGCCACCAGACGACCTTCGGCCTGATACTGGCGGATCAGCGCCAGCTTGGTTTCCGGCGTCGCCTCGGCCAGGAAGTCATCCACACCGGCTTCCGCCGCGATGGCCGCCGCCGTCAGACGGTTGTCACCGGTGATCATGACGGTCTTGATGCCCATGCGGCGCAGCTCCATGAAGCGCTCCTTGATACCGCCCTTGACGATATCCGACAGCGCCACCACACCCAGCACCTGATTGCCTTCGCAAACCACCAGAGGGGTACCACCCTCACGCGCCACTTGCTCGACCAGGGTCTGGGCACGACGCGGATACTCACCACCATTCGCTTCGACATGGCGACGAATCGCATCGGCAGCCCCCTTGCGGATCATCCGTTGCTGCAGATTCACACCGCTCATGCGGGTCTGGGCCGAGAAGGGGACAAAGGTCGCCCCCAGGGCATGAATGTCACGCTCACGCAGATTGAAGCGCAGCTTGGCCAGGACCACGATACTGCGCCCTTCCGGGGTTTCATCCGCTAGGGATGCCAGTTGGGCCGCATCGGCCAGAGCCTGTTCGCTGACACCGGCAACCGGCAGGAATTTGCTGGCCTGACGGTTACCCAGGGTGATAGTCCCCGTCTTGTCGAGCAGCAGGACATCGATATCCCCGGCCGCTTCCACCGCACGCCCCGAGGTGGCGATGACGTTAGCCCCGAGCATACGGCTCATACCGGCCACACCGATGGCAGACAGGAGCCCCCCGATGGTCGTCGGGATCAGGCAGACCAGCAGCGCCACCAGCACGGTTACCGAGATCACCTGGCCACTGCCGTTCGCCTGCACGGCAAACTGCGAGAATGGCAGCAGGGTGACGGTCGCCAGCAAGAAGATCAGCGTCAGGGCGATCAGCAGAATCGTCAGCGCAATTTCATTGGGGGTCTTGCGACGCTTGGCGCCTTCGACCATGGAGATCATGCGATCGAGGAAAGTCTCGCCCGGATTCACAGTCGAACGGATCACCAGCCAGTCGGAGAGCACCCGGGTGCCACCGGTAACCGAACTGAAGTCGCCACCAGACTCCCGAATCACCGGGGCCGATTCCCCGGTAATGGCGCTCTCATCCACCGAGGCGACCCCTTCGATGACCTCGCCATCACAGGGAATCACTTCGCCCGCGGAGACCTGCACCACATCCCCCTTGCGCAGGGAGTCGGCACCCACGCGCTGACTCGGCGCGCCATATTGGCCAAGGGTCAGCTTGTGAGCCCAGACCGTCTGCTTGAGACCACGCAGACTGGCTGCCTGAGCCTTGCTGCGCCCCTCAGCCAATGCTTCGGCGAAGTTGGCAAACAGGACGGTGAACCACAACCAGAGAGCAATACTGGCGGTAAACCAGGTGGGTTCGCTCCCGGACTCCACGTGCAGCCACTGAACCAGCCAGACGATGGTGGTCAGCACACTGCCCAGCCAAACGACGAACATCACAGGATTCTGCCATTGGCTGCGAGGATCCAGCTTGA
The DNA here is from genome assembly GCA_018059485.1 of Aeromonadaceae bacterium. Lineage (GTDB taxonomy): Bacteria > Pseudomonadota > Gammaproteobacteria > Enterobacterales > Aeromonadaceae > Pseudaeromonas. The sequence goes on from JAGOXX010000186.1 coordinate 2,308, forward strand.
TGAAGGCCCCTTTACAGGCTTCGCGGCACAGAGCCGGATCGAGCAGAGAAAGTTTCTTGCGCGTCATGACTAATTCCTTACTTCAGCATCAGCAAGTGTTCAACAATCGGACCCAGCGCCAGTGACGGAATAAACGTCAGGGCACCCACCAGCAGTACGGTTCCAATCAGCAGGCCAACAAACAGCAATCCATGAGTCGGCAGTGACCCCTGACTCTCCGGCTGACGACGCTTGGCGCCCATGGAACCAGCCAGAGCCAGGACCGGGACTATCACCCCGAAGCGACCGATAAACATGGCGATAGCCAGCATCACGTTGTAATAGGGGGTATTGGCCGACAGACCACCGAATGCACTGCCGTTGTTGTTGGCCGCCGATGAGAAGGCATAGAGCACCTCACTGAAACCATGGGCGCCCGGATTGAAGATCCCGGCAAGCCCCTGGGGCAGCAGCAGGGTCAAGGCAGTTCCACACAGCACCAGGGCCGGAGTGACCAGGATCGCCAGCGCGACCAGCTTCATATCGGCACTCTCAATCTTTTTGCCAAGATATTCGGGCGTACGACCGATCATCAGGCCGGCAATAAAGACAGTGAGCAGAACAAACAGCGCCATACCGTAGAATCCGGCACCGACACCCCCGAAAATCACTTCGCC
>JAGOXX010000187.1 GCA_018059485.1 Aeromonadaceae bacterium
ACCGGGCCACCGACCACGTAGATCATGACGAGACCGGTCACCAGGGAGGCCACCAACGGAATGATCAGGATCGGTTTGAGCGCCTCCATGGTCTGCGGCAACTTGACGTTATCGGCAACAAACTTGGCACTATAACCGGCGAGAAAACCAGCCACGATACCGCCGAGGAAACCGGCGCCCAGAGAGCTAGCCAGCATACCGCCGATCAGACCCGGTGCCAGACCCGGACGATCCGCAATCGAGAAGGCGATATAGCCCGCCAATACCGGCACCATCAGGGCAAAGGCGGAAGCGCCACCGATCTTCATCAGCGCCGCAGCCAGGGTTCCTTCGACCTTGAAGGCCTCGATACCGAAGATAAACGACAGGGCGATACACAAGCCCCCGGCCACCACGATCGGCAGCATGTGAGAAACCCCGGTCATCAGGTGTTTGTAGACACCGGGAAGCTCTGCCTTACCACTACTCTTGTCGGCAGAGGGTTGCCCCGCTGACCAGACCTGAGCCTCGGCAAAGGCCTTGTCCATCTCCAGTGCCGTCTTCTTCAAGGCTGCGCCGGTACTGGTTTTGTAGAGTTTCTTACCATTGAACCGGGAGAGATCCACTTCAATATCGGCGGCAATGATCACCAGATCGGCGGCGGCGATATCCTCGGCTGTCAGACCATTCTTGGCACCGACCGAACCACGAGTCTCCACCTTGACCCAGTGACCCCGCTTCTTCGCTTCACCCTCAATGGCTTCGGCCGCCATGAAGGTATGGGCCACCCCGGTCGGGCAGGCCGTGATCGCTACAATGCGCTTCATACTCATAGCTGTTTCCTTGCTTGGCGCTTGATGTGTATAGGGAACGGCTGCTTGCTCTGCCGTTTGTAGAAATTTCTTACTATCGGGAATTGCTGCGGTCACGGCCGCCTGATAGAGACGTTTGCCATGGAAGCGAGCCAGATCGACATCCGCACCAGCCACCACCACCAGATCGGCAGCGGCTATCTCCTCCGGAGTCAGCAGACGGGGCTCACTCAGCTGGTTATGACACTCGACCACAGCCGACCATCCCAGCTCGGCGCTGGCTTTCTCCAGCAACCCGGCGGCAATGATGCTGTTGGCGATCCCGCTTGGACAGGCGGTAACAATGACAATATTCATCAGAAAAACCTCAACTGAGTTGCTGAACTTCGATACTTGCCATCAGTGAGGCAAGCTGTTGTGGATCTGTGACTCCGACGCCAATCTGCGTGACGGCCAACGCCGATACCGCAGAGGCCAGACGCAGAATCTGTTCCATCGACCAGGACTGACTGAGCCCCCAAGCCAAGCCGGCGACCATGGAATCACCGGCGCCCACGGTACTCACCACGCTCATGCGCGGTGGTTTGGCCTGCCACCAGCTACTACCCGCCCGCCACAGCACGCCATCGGCACCGCGAGAAACCACCACATGGGGGATCTGGTAGCGAGCCTGCAGAGACTCGGCGGCGGCCATCAGGGCCTCCAGGCTCTCCAGTGGTTGGCCCGCCCAATCCGCCAGTTCATGTTCGTTCGGCTTGATGAGGAACGGCTTGGCCGTCAGCCCGGCGGCCATGGCCGCACCACTGCTGTCAAACAGCACCTTCTTGCCCTGCTCGGCCAGCAAATGCAGCCACTGACTCAATCGCTCCGGCGTGACGCCGCGGGGCAGACTGCCAGCAACCACCACATACTCGATCTGCGGTAACAGCGTCTGCAGCTGCTGTTCAAACCGCAGCAGTTCATCGTCGGAGACCTCGACACCGGGGAAATTCAGATCGGTGACCCGACCGCTGGCTTCCACCATCTTGACGTTGATGCGCGTGGCGCCCGGTACCACCAGGAAGTGATCACCCAACTGGCACGCCTGAAACAGCTCATGGAACGGCGCCTGGTTCTCTTGTCCCAGAAAACCGGAAACCAGCACCTGGGCCCCCAGATCCTTGAGCACGCGGGCCACGTTGATCCCCTTACCCGCCGGATGCAGGTGGCCGGAGCGCACCAGATTCACCTCACCGACCTGCATCTGTTCCAGATGCCCGGTCAGATCCAGCGCGGGATTCAGAGTCAGGGTCAGGATCGGTTGTGTAGTCTGATGACTCATTCTCCGGCTCCTTCACCTTCACCCAGACCATCGGCAATCGCCTGACCTATGCTTTGCAGCGCGATCTCGGCATCATCACCCTTGGCGGTAAAGTGCAGACGGTGCCCTTGGCGCACCCCCAGGCTAACCAGTTTCATCAAACTCTTGGCATTCACCGCCTTGCCATCGCCATCCAGATTGGCCACCCAGATCTGGCTGGAAAACTCTTTGACCGCTTTGACCAGCATGGCGCTCGGGCGGGCATGCAAGCCATGAGGATTGATGATGGTAAAGGTGGCCGCCAAGCCATCCTGTGGCGCTTCGGTCAACAGCTTGATCACCTCGGAGCCAGTCGCGGACCACAGAGTGGCGACCCTCTGCTCGCTGATGAGGGCAATCAGACGATCGAGCACCGGTTTGTGCTGAGCATCGCGAGCGGCGATCAACAGCAGCCCCTGGACCGGAACCCCCTCATGACTGAAGGGCTGGGTTGTCCGGACAAAGGCAACGCCGGTGCGCAGCACATCCTCGGCCACACGAGCCAACCAGAGGCCTTGCCCCAAGGGGTTGGCCGCAGTCGCCAGCACGGAATTCACCGCCGCCGGGGCCAGAGCTCCCGCATTCCGCAGCACCCCGGCAGCCGCAACCTGCAACGCCAGGAGATCCTGAGCCGGGAAATCCAGCAGTAGGGTACTGTCATCCAGCAAGAGAGGCTGACTCAACTGCTCGCCATTGAGCAGAGCCGCCAACTCGGCGGCCGATTGCACACCCGGCAAGCGAGCCGTAACCTCATCATCACTGAGAACTCGGGTCAGCTGGCGCAAAATACCCAGATGTTCATCGGACTTGGCGGCGAT
>JAGOXX010000051.1 GCA_018059485.1 Aeromonadaceae bacterium
ACCCATGCAGTCACTGCCTTGGCCATCTTGGCGGCGGATGATGGGCGGTTTTCTGCACTGGAGAGCCTTATTTCTCTGGAGTGGGACGAGGGGGGCCCCTATAATTCGCGCATTAGGAAAAGTTATGCGAAGCGCCCATGTCTCGTCGTCTTCCGCCGCTCAATGCCCTGAAGGCATTTGAAGCCGCTGCTCGTCATCTGAGCTTTACCCGTGCTGCCGAAGAGCTGTTTGTGACTCAGGCTGCCATCAGCCACCAGATCAAGGGGCTGGAGGATTTTCTGGGGATCAAGCTGTTTCGCCGTCGCAATCGAACCCTGTTGCTGACAGAGGAGGGGCAAAGCTATTTTCTGGATATTAAGGATATCTTCTCGGCGATCGTCGATGCCACCGACAAGTTGGTGGCCCGCAGTGCCAAGGGTTCCTTGACTGTTACCTTGCAACCAAGCTTCGCCATTCAGTGGTTGGTTCCGCGGTTGGTACGTTTTAGTGAGCTTCACCCGGAGATCGACGTGCGGATCAAGGCGGTTGACATGGACGAAGGGTCGCTCAGCGACGATGTCGATGTTGCCATCTACTATGGTCGAGGAAACTGGCCTGGTTTGCGTTGCTACAAGCTGCACACCGAGTTTCTGCTGCCAGTCTGTTCGCCGCTGCTGCTGGGGAGTGGGCGTCCGTTGCGGCAGCCAGCTGATTTGCAGTGGCATACGCTGCTGCATGATGGCTCGCGCCGCGATTGGCACAACTGGCTTAAAGAGGTGGGTGTCGAGATCCCGAATGTCAGTCAGGGCCCCATCTTCAGCCACTCCAGCATGGTGATCCAGGCGGCAGTGCATGGGCAGGGGGTCGCCTTGGGACATAGCGTGTTATCGCAGCCGGAGATTGAGGCCGGGCGTCTGGTCTGTCCGTTTGAACAGGTGCTTGAGAGCAAGAATGCCTACTACCTGGTTTGTCAGGAGAGTCAGGCCGAACAGGGCAAGATTGCAGCCTTTCGCGATTGGATGCTGGCATTGGTTGAACAAGAAGAGGCTCAACGGCGCAATCGGCTGTTGATGCACACTGTTGCCACAAAATGATTCAGGCCTGATGGCCACCCTAGTGAGCAGCGACCGTGAATGGGCGCTGTGGAGGAAAGAATGAATAATCTGTTGTTTTACTGCCGTCCCGGTTTCGAAAAAGAGATAGCGGCCGAGATCCAGGATAAGGCCGGGACTCTGGAGTGCTTTGGCTTCTCCCGGGTCAAGGATAACTCCGGCTATGCCATCTTCGAGTGCTACGGCGCCGAAGATGCAGACAAGGTAGCGCGCCGCCTACCATTTCGTGAGCTGGTGTTCGCCCGGCAGATGCTGGTGGTGACCCATGAACTGACTGGCATGGACTTGGCCGATCGCATCACGCCGATCCTCGAAGCGACCGCCGATTACAGCCTGTGTGGCGAATTGCGGGTTGAGACACCGGACACCAACGACGCCAAAGAGCTGACCACCTTCTGTCGCAAGTTCAGTGTACCCTTGCGACAGGCGCTACGTGCGGCCGGCAAGTTGACCAAAGAAGAGACACATCGTCGTCCTGTATTGCATGTGCTGTTTCTCGGTAATGACCATGCGATGATCGGCTACTCCTACACCAACAATAACTCACCATTCCACATGGGTATCCCGCGGCTGAAGTTCCCGGCTGACGCGCCGAGCCGCTCGACGTTGAAGCTGGAAGAGGCATTCCATGTCTTCGTTCCGGATGATGAGTGGGATGTGCGTCTGACCTCGGGGTTGAATGCTGTCGATTTGGGGGCGAGCCCTGGAGGCTGGACCTATCAGTTGGTGCGTCGAGGCATGATGGTCAGTGCCGTGGACAATGGCCCCATGGCTGAATCCTTGATGGATAGTGGTCAGGTCAAACATATTCGCGACGACGGTTTCCGTTATCGTCCATCGAAGAAGAACACCTACTGGTTGGTTTGTGACATGGTTGAGAAACCGGCGCGGGTGACGCACCTCATCGCCTCCTGGTTCCGCGACGGCCTGTGTGAAGAGGCCATGTTCAACCTTAAGTTGCCGATGAAGCGGCGCTATGCCGAGGTGGAGCATAATCTCGAGGTTCTGCGCGAGTGGTTGCGCGAGCTTGAGGGCGACTTCGTGGTACAGGCCAAACAGCTCTACCACGATCGGGAAGAGATCACGGTACACGTCTACGATCTACGCCAGCTGGCCCGACGCAAATCGGGTGCCTATCAGTGAGAATGACAACGCCGTCCTTGGACGGCGTTGTGCTTTTGGGTATTTGGCTGCCTACCAGGCTAGTGGTTCACCATCATAGCGAATGAACTGTCCGGTCGTTCCCGCGGGTAACTTGTCCAAGGTTTCCAGCAGAGTCACAGCACAGTCGTTCGCGTCTAGGGTTGCCCCTTCACCGCCCATCTCGGTCTTGACCCAACCCGGATGAATGGCCAGTACATGGATGCCATCACCCGCCAGATCGATGGCCATATTCTTGACCACGGCGTTGAGTGCGGCCTTGCTGGAGCGGTACAGGTAACTTCCCCCCTCATTGTTCAGCGCGATGGAGCCCATGATGCTGCTGATGCACAGCAGGGTGCGGCGTTCACCATCCTTGAGGTTGTCAAAGAAATGCTCTGCCAAACGTAGTGGTGCCATGCTGTTGATGGCAAACACTTCGGCCCAGAGGTGATAATCGGTCTGGCCGAACGCCTGCAACTCGGGGCCGAGCACGCCCGCATTGGCAATCAGCAGGTCGATGGTCTGGTCACCGATCGCCTGTTTGAGCTCCAGATACTCTTCTCCGCGCGTCACATCCAACTGGTGGATGGCCAGGGTTGGGTACACTTCAGCGAGCTGGTGCAGGCTGTGGGCATGGTAGGGGTCGCGGCAGCAGGCGATGACGGTGTCATCGCGCCGCAGACAGGCGTGGGTCAGGGCAAGACCAATGCCCCGATTGGCGCCGGTAATCAGGATGGTCTGACTCATAGTTACTCCTTTGGCAACGAGTGGCTCAACTCCGTCCGCCGACTGCTGGTGCCGTCGGTGGGGAATAACGGATGGCCTTCAAGTTAAAGCCTAGTGGAATATCCAGCCGCAAGCGCACCAAAGTTTGAGCCAAACGAGCATTATCGGCATCTTGCTGCACGAGTCGCACCTGGCGGCTTTCAGCGGGATCGGCGCTCAGTATCTGTTCGAGGCAACCATAGTGTTGCAGCAGGTTGGTGGCACTCTTGGCTCCCACCCCGGCAACGCCTTTGATGTTGCTGCCGTTGACTCCCGCCAGGGCCCAGAAGTCGACGAGTTGCTCAGGGCTCACGCCATACTGTTCGCTGACGAAGGCGGCATCGAGCCAGCGGCGATTGAAATAGTCGCGGATCTGGATGCCGCTCGGCAGCAGCTGGCAGAAACCTTTGTCAGTCGAGATCAATGTGACCTGCTGCTGGCGCTGGGTCAGTTGCTGGCTCAGTGTCGCAATCAGGTCATCGGCTTCGTCACCCTCGGTCAGCAGGGAGTCGACACCGCACTGCCACAGACTAGCCTGGAGTGCATCCATGCCATGCAGCAGCTCCTCCGGCATCGGAGTCCGGCCTTGCTTGTAGGCTGGATAGAGCTGGTGGCGCCAACTGGGCTGTTCGCCATCGAATACGGCGATGACATGGGTCGGGTTCACCTCATCAAGGATCCCCTGTACTGTCGTCAGCAGACGTTGGCGGGTGGCTATCAGTAATGCCTGACCATCCAGCGCCTGTTTGCCTAATGCGGCGTGCAGGCGCCGGATCAGGTTCAGGGCATCGAAAATCAGCAGATGGGCCATGGGGTCGTCATCCTGGTCATCGGGCTCCCGTAGGAGCCCGGATATTAGCGGACAATCTCGTAGCAGGGGATATAGGCACTGCCTGGGAGCTTCATGCGTCCCTGCTTGACGAAGCTTTGCAGTAGCTTGTCCATCAGGGTCATCAACTCCTTGTCACCATGCAACTGGAAGGGGCCCTGCTGTTCAATGGCTCTCAGGCCGGATGCTTTGACGTTGCCTGCGACTATGCCGGAGAAGGCGCGGCGCAGATTGGCTGCCAACTGGGCCGGCGCCTGATCCCAGTGCAGATCCAGGGAGGCCATGGTCGCGTGGTCTGGCTCAAAGGGCAGCTGGAACTCGGGTTCGATCTTCAAGGACCAGTTGAACGAGTAGGCATCTCCGGTGGCGCGTCTATGTTCACGCACCTTGGGCATTGCCTGCTTCATCACCTGAGCCACAGCGACCGGATCATCGATGATGATCTGGTAATGACGGGTCGCAGCTTCTCCGAGCGTCTGGCGGATAAAGTGGTCCAGGGTTGTGAAGTAGTCGGCGCTCTCTTTCGGACCCGTCAGGACGAGCGGCATCGGTTGGTGCACGTTGGCGCTGTTCATCTTGATGCCGAGGATGTAGAGCAACTCTTCGGCGGTACCAACGCCACCTGGGAATATGATGATGCCGTGTCCGACCCGGACGAAGGCCTCGAGGCGCTTCTCGATGTCTGGCATGATCACCAGCTCAGTGACAATCGGGTTTGGTGGCTCTGCGGCTATGATCGATGGTTCGGTTAGCCCGAGGAAGCGTGGCTCGCTGTGGCGTTGCTTGGCGTGACCGACGGCCGCCCCCTTCATTGGCCCCTCCATGGCGCCGGGTCCGCATCCGGTGCAGATGTTCAGCTCCCGTAACCCCAGTTGGTGGCCCACCTCACGGGTATAGTTGTACTCCACCGGCGTGATGGAGTGTCCGCCCCAGCAGACGACTAGGTTGGGCTCATCGCCAGAGCGCACGGCTCGGGCATTGCGCAGGATGGAGAAGATCCAGTTGGTGATGTGTACCGAGCTGGTCAGATTCAGTGTGCGGTCATCAACCATCCGGTTGCTGACATAGAGGATGTCGCGCAACACCGAAAACAGGTGTTCTTGAATACCGCGAATCAGTTCGCCGTCCACAAAGGCTGCTTCCGGGGCGTTGAACAGCTCCAGCTTGACGCCGCGCTCCCGGCGGATGACGTTGATATCGAATGAGGCGTGTTTTTCGAGGATCTCCTGCGAGCTGTCGGTTTGACTGCCGCAGTTGAGTACGGCCAATGAGCAGTTACGAAACAGCTGATAGGTTTCACCTGCGGCGGCCAATTTGAGCTGATCGACTTCGAGCTGTGACAGCAACTCCATGCTGCCGGCCGGATTTACATAGGTAATCATAAGGCCCCCTGATACGGCTTATTGTTCTGTTTTTGATTGCCAGGGAAATGAGCGTGCACTTTTCTCTGAGCTTGCTGTTCTGTGATGAGTGGGACATCCGGTTCGTTGCGGATGCCCCATATTCGCAGGTCAGGCGGTATAGATGATGCGATCGCGGCCACCATTTTTGGCATCATACAGTGCCTTGTCGGCCCGTTCGAATGCTTCGGTGGGCGTATCGCCACTGCGGAAGAGCGTGGTTCCGATCGAGATGGTGATTTCGACCTTGTCGTCCTTGAAGCGAAAGGGAATGCTCTTGACCACATTGCGCAGCTTGTCGAGAGGCATATCCAGGTTGTTGGCCTCAATCCCGGGCAGCAGTACCACAAACTCTTCACCACCATAGCGAGCGATGAAGTCGGTCTCGCGCAGGGTCCGGCTCATGGCTCGGGCGATGACTTTCAGGGCCTTATCGCCAGCCAGATGACCGAATCGGTCGTTGATGCTCTTGAAATGGTCGATGTCGATGATGGCCAGACACAGAGGTGTCTGGTAGCGCAACCAGCGCTTGTACTCCAGATCGACCCGTTCATCAAACGCCGCGCGGTTGAATACCTGAGTCAGACTATCGAGTAGCAGCTTGTGTTTCTGCTGAGCCATCCGCTTCTTGTATTCGGATGTCTCTTCCTTCATCAGGTTGAGTTTGTTCTCCATATCCGCCATGGCTTCGAGCAGCTGCTGTTCTCGGATTAGATGGCTTTTATGCTCACTGAGCATGCTGTGCAACTGCTCTACATTGCTGCGGATATGCTGCTTGAGTTGTTCCAGGTTCGGCTGTTTTTCCAGCTGGTCATTGATCGCATTCAACTGGGCGTGCATGTTATCGCCATGACGATGATGCAGGCGATACAACTCCTGACTCTCATCTATCGAGTCGTTGAATCTCAGGTGGACGGCAGAGAGTCCATCATTGAGACCAGAGAGAAACAGGTGGGACTCTCGTCGCTCCTGGCGCGCCCCTTCGATAATCAATTCAACCAGCTGCAGGCATAGCTCCGGCAGTTGAGAAAAGTCGATCCCGCTGAGTAACTGACGTCGCACCTCGGCTAACTCTTCGCCAACTGGGCCGGTAAAATCGAGTTCGGTAATCAGCCGTTGTAATTCATCACACAGCTTATTGCGCAACTGGTCATCGTTGACCTCCGGTACTGTGACGGGAGCTGGTGGTGGAACCTCATGCGCCGTTGGTTTCAGCGGGATTGGACGCAGCAAGAGTGAACGCATGGCCTGCTGGTAGAGTTCCAATAGGTGGATGACTTGGCGTTGATGATCGGAGAAGGCGTAGGGAGAATCCTGATTGAGAAACTCACGGGCCTCACGGCGGATCTTCTCCGGCACTTCGCGAACGCCACTGAGGTGACGCACACCCTCTTTGAGGGTTTCGCGCGTCAGGCGCAGCGACTCCTCAACGGCCGTTGCATGTTGATGCAGTAGTTTTTCGACCGTCGCTATCTCTTCGGTGAGCAGATGCAACGGCGTCTGCTCTTCGAAGCGCTGACGCAACTTGGCGAGTCGGTTATCAAGCTCTCGATCGTGTCCGCGGCAGGCATGAGTCAGACGGGTGAGTAACTGACTCGTACAGAGACGTTCCGTCTCGGTCTGCTCGGCCAGTAAACCGAACTCCAGCTCTTTTTGCTCTAACCGCTCTCTTAGTTGGCTCAGCTGCCCAGCGATGGCAGATACATCATTCATGTCCATATTCCAAACGGGTTTGAGCCATGGCTGGCGAAAATAAAAGGGTGGCGTGTAATTCAGGCTTAGACAATCTGCTGCCAATCGATCAGATGTTTGCCATGTAATGCGTTCACTTTGACAAGTCCTTTGTCAATGGCCCGCAAGGCCTGAGTTCTAAACACACCATTGAAAAATGCCGCTTGCTGACAGTCAATAGCAGAAAGCTCAACCCATGATGTTTGTTGGCACTTTTCAGCAATTTGATCGGCTGCTGCCAGTGCGATAAGACTCAATTCGACCACTTGCTGACTACCAACGGCTCTAGGGCAGCGAGTCAGGAAGGGGAAATGGACCAATCCCATGACTACCCGACTATCCAGCTGCAGCTCCATCAGTAGTGGTGTCAGGCGTGCACTCCACGCTTCGGCACTGGCGACCAGAGTTGTCTCTGCTGTGTGAGGTTGCAGCAATAAGAACCGGCTCTCGGCCAATTGGTAGAGCTGTTCGTCGGCGGCACACAGACCGATCAACTTGTCTGTCAGGGCCTGCTGTAACTGCTCGGCTTTTTCTGTTCCAACCCGTTCACACAGACGGCGCAGCGCCGGAATACTGATATGAATGAAGTGACGGGCATGATATTCGGTGTTGTCATCCTGTTCACAGAAGCCGGTCGCGGGATCTTTTTCCAGCAAGGCCAGCGCTTCATGGAGCTGATATTGATTGGGCAGATGACTGAATGGTGCCTGTCCAAGTTGCTCCTTAAGCTGACTCATGTTGGCGCGAGATTGGGTCTGGCGACGGTTCATCTGCAACAAGACATAACAAAGAACGCCAATCAGCAGGGTTGTCACGGCCGTGAGCCAGAGGTAGCGAGTCCGTTCTGCAGCTAATTGCTGCTGTTGATTGCGCAAGTTGTCGACGTTGCGCTCCAGCTCAACCCTCAGATAGTTGTCCCGGAACTGATCATTAGTATTTTGAGTGTGGTTCTCGCTCAGGTGAGGAGTCTTGGGGGTGACGGCAAATAGCTTGAGGTGACTGAGTGCCTGCAGGTATTGGCCTTTATGTTCATACGCCTCGGCCAGCAGGTAATGGCGCTCCAGATCGGCCTCAGAACCTTTTTGCGGTACTGGCATGCTTTCGAGCAGGGAGATTGCCATCTCTGGTTCATTCTTCCTCAGGTACAACTCACTGAGTGTCACCTGGGTGGTCAATTCCCCTTGCGCGTCGTGATGGAGCTTGTAGCCGTTGAGTGCGGCAATCAGATAAGTGCGGGCGGCGGCGAGATTACCCAATTTCAGATAGGTTTTGCCGATCTCGTGATTCAGTCTGGAGAGGGCTTGTGGTCGAGTGGTCGTGCGATAGATATCAAGGGCATTGAACAGCAAGGAGAGGGCAAGATTGGCATCATTGGCTTGCCGATTCAGCTCTGCCAATCGTATCAGTCCTTGAGCCAACCATTCGGCATTGCCTAGCCGCTGCAACTGATCGCAGGCGAGTTCACTGAAATGGAGGGCCTGTTTGAGATCCCCCTGTTGTTCAAAGATCCTGCTGATATTTTCAGCTAGATCGATTTGGGCCAGAAGATCGTCCTGACTGGTTGCTAAATGAAGAGCGTCGGCGTAATTGGCTAATGCCAACTCCTGATGTTGCATGCCTAGGTCGTAGTCACCGTTCATCGTCAGGACGGCTATGGTCAGCCCCGGGGGGAGCTCGGATGACTTAAGTTGACCATTCAAGATGGCAAGCTCAGATTTGGCGGCATCAAACTGTCGCAGCTCAATGGATAACCCGGCCTGCAATAACTGGGCGTAGAAGGGTAGCAGCGGGTTGCTGACCTGATTGTGTTTCACTATGGTCTGCAGCTGTTGCAGACTCTCACGAGCCATCGCGTATTTTTGCTCTTGCAGTGCATGACGACCGAGTTGGAAATAGGCCATGGCTTCGAGAGTTGGTAGCTTGAATTTTTTGGCGTCCTGAGCGGCCTGTTCGAACATCTGGGCTGCCTGATCCTCCTGTTGTATACGGTGCAGGCAGCTACCAACGATCAGCGTTGCCTCGACGCTCTGCTGCCGGGTACGAAATCGTTCGCTGGTTTCCCGATAGGCACTGGGGTTTTGCGTCAAGGTGGGCAGCACCTTGTCAGCCAGCTCGCGCTGTAGAAACAGTCGGGAAAGTTGGATGCAGCGTTCTGGATGCACAACCTCTTGCTGTTGAGCCTCGACCAAGGGGTCAGGCATCAAGGTGGTCTCCAGTGGCAATGGCGGTAAGGCAATGCTGGAGAGAAGCAGAGTTAGCGAAAGCAAGCGACCACCTTCCTGATTGAATTAGCGACCATCATAGTAACGACTCATTGGCGGATGAGGCGAATATTGGTTGGTGCTGATTGCCAGTTACTTCGGAATGGATTGATGTCCAGCCCTCCGCGACGGGTATACCGTGCATAGACGGTCAGTTTGTCTGGCTGACAAAAATGTTGCAAGTCCATGAAGATCCGTTCGACGCATTGCTCATGAAATTCATTATGTTGGCGGAATGAAACCAGATAGCGTAACAGAGCTTCGCGTTGGATCTTGTTACCGCTGTAGTGTACCACCACGCTTCCCCAATCGGGTTGGTTGGTTACCAGACAGTTGGATTTCAGCAGGTGGGAGTGCAAGACCTCTTCAACGGTTTCGGGTTGGATGGCATTGGCCAGCAGTGACGGATCGAATAGATAGCTGTCGATGGCGATATCCAGATCATCGATACA
>JAGOXX010000188.1 GCA_018059485.1 Aeromonadaceae bacterium
ATGCCAGTTCACGTCACCACCACAGCCGAGCAGCAGTTGACTGGCACAGTGCGCCGGGTCGCCCCCACTCTGGATGCCGCCAGCCGCACAGGGATCGTCTATGTGGACTTGCCCACCGGGCAGAGTGCCCGCGCCGGTATGTTTGCCCACGGAGCGATCGAGCTTGGACAGCAGGAGGTGCTGACGGTCCCCCAAAGCGCTCTGTTGCTACGCGACGGCTTCCATTATCTGTTTGCGATCAGAGCCGACAACACATTACGCCAGATTAAAGTGGAGCCGGGTTTACGACGGGGCGATGAAATTGCCATCCTCACGGGGCTGGCTACTTCGACGAATATCGTCAACAGTGGCGTCGGTTTTCTCAATGAGGGCGACAAGGTACGCGTCTCCTCACTGACTTCAGCCACCGGAGAGTGAGCATGGCGCGTCTGAATGTTTCGGCCTGGTCCATCCGCAATCCGATCCCCAGCGTACTCGGCTTCCTGCTGCTGACCCTGATCGGCCTGATGGGCTTTCACCAGATGGGTATCCAGAATATGCCGGATATCGATCTGCCTATGGTGGTAGTCAGTGCCGCGCTGCCCGGCGCCGCCCCCTCACAGATGGAGACCGAGATCGCCCGCAAGATCGAAAACTCGGTAGCCTCGGTGCAGGGGGTCAAGCACATCTATACCCAGACCACGGATGGCTCGGCCACCATCACCATCGAGTTCCGTCTCGAAAAACCAACCCAAGAGGCGCTGGATGATGTGCGCGATGCCGTCAGCCGTATCCGCTCCGACCTGCCGGGCGACATGCGTGACCCAGTGATCAGCAAATCCGATCTGGCCGGCACCCCGATCCTGACCTATACGGTGGCCTCCAGTCGCATGGACGACGAGGCGCTCTCCTGGTTTGTCGACAATCAGCTAACCCGTTCGCTGCTCAGTCTACCCGGGGTCGGCGCCGTCAACCGTGTCGGTGGTGTCTCACGGCAGATCCGGGTCGAGCTGGATCCGGATCGCATGCAGGCTCTGGGGGTCACGGCTGCCGATCTGTCACGCCGCGTACGCCAGATCCAGCAGGAGGCCTCCGGGGGCCGCGCCGATGTCGGTGGTAGCGAACAGTCAGTGCGCACCATAGCGACGGTACAGACCGCCGAGCAGCTGGCCGCGCTGGAATTACCGCTAGCCGATGGCCGCGCGGTACGCCTCGATCGCATCGCCTCGGTAAAGGACACCATAGCCGAGCCCCGCTCCTTGGCCCTGCTGGATGGCAAGCCTGTGGTAGCCGTCGAAATCGTGCGCAGCAAGGGTGGCAGCGAGGTCAACATCATGAACTCGGTGCGCCAGGCGCTGGATAAGGTGCGCCAGCAGCACCCGGATATCCGGATCGACGAGGCCTTCAATTTCGTCACCCCTGTGGTGGAAAACTACGACAGCTCGATGCAGCTGCTGTATGAGGGAGCCCTGCTGGCGATTCTGGTGGTCTGGCTGTTCCTGCGCGACTGGCGCGCCACCCTGGTCTCAGCCGCCGCCCTGCCGCTGTCGATCATCCCGACCTTCGGCGTCATCCACCTGCTGGGCTTCAGCATCAATGCCGTCACCCTGCTGTCGCTGTCACTGGTGGTCGGTATCCTGGTCGACGATGCCATCGTCGAGATCGAGAACATCATGCGTCACCTGCGCATGGGCAAGAGCCCCTATCAGGCGGCGATGGAGGCGGCCGACGAGATTGGCCTGGCGGTGATCGCCACCACCTTCACGCTGATCGCCGTCTTCTTGCCCACCGCCTTCATGACCGGCATCGTCGGCAAGTTCTTCGTCGAGTTTGGCTGGACGGCCGCCATTTCGGTCTTCTTCTCTCTGGTGGTCGCGCGCATGCTGACTCCTATGATGGCCGCCTATCTGCTCAAACCCAATCCAGATGAAGAAGAGGAGGCTCGCTGGCACCACTATTACATGGCGATGGCCAACTGGTGCATGCACCATAAGGGGCGCACCGCGGCCATCACGGCGCTGTTCTTCTGTGGTGTGCTGTTTGGCCTGGCCCCCCTGCTGCCCACCGGCTTCATTCCGCCAGACGATCTATCGCAAACTCAGATCAGCCTGGCCTTGCCGCCAGGCAGTACACTCCATCAGACCCATCAGAGTGTTCAACTCGCCGAGAAGCTGGCCAGGGAAAATCCGCATGTGAAGAGCCTCTACACCACCATTGGTGGTGGCGCCTCCGGCAGCGATCCCTTTGCCTCCGGTGGCGTGAGTGACGTGCGCGAGGCGAC
Organism: Aeromonadaceae bacterium; assembly: GCA_018059485.1. Lineage (GTDB taxonomy): Bacteria > Pseudomonadota > Gammaproteobacteria > Enterobacterales > Aeromonadaceae > Pseudaeromonas. Next base: position 2,261 of record JAGOXX010000188.1, read on the forward strand.
GCTGACCATCAACCTGACACCGCGCGAGGAGCGCAATGGCCTGAGCAAACAGGCCATCGAGACCGACCTGCGCAACCGCATGGCCGAGCTGCCGGGAGTCCGCGTCAAGGTCGGACTCGGCGGCTCCGGCGAGAAGTACCAGCTGGTGCTCTCCGGTGACGAAGGCGAAACGCTGGCCCGCTTTGCCCATCGGGTAGAGCGGGAGATGCGCGCCATTCCCGGTGTCGGTAACATCACCTCCAGCGCTAGCCTGGTGCGCCCTGAGCTGGTGATCCGTCCAGACTTTTCCCGCGCCGCCGATCTAGGCGTCACCGCCGAGGCTATCGCCGACACGCTGCGTATCGCCACCTCGGGGGACTATGACCAGAATATTCCCAAGCTGAATCTCTCCCAGCGCCAGGTGCCTGTGCTGGTCAAATTCAAGGATGCCAGTCGTGAGGAGTTGAGCCGCTTCGAGCGCATGCTGGTACCCGGCAGCCATGGCCCCGTGATGCTGGCAAACATTGCTGACATCCGTCTGGAGAGCGGCCCGGCACAGATTGACCGTTTCGACCGCTCGCGCAACATCACCCTGGATGTCGAACTCAACGGTCTCGCCTTGGGCGAGATGGAGGCAGCAGTCAGCACGCTACCCAGCCTGCAGCAGTTGCCT
>JAGOXX010000005.1 GCA_018059485.1 Aeromonadaceae bacterium
GGCACCAGGACGGGTTTCGAGTTGTTTCAGAGACTCTTCAAAGAGTTGAGCAAAAGATTCAGTCATGTGTTTGATAACTTGAGAGTAAATAACATCCACCCGGCAATCCGGCCAGAGCGGGGTTGTTTAAATTCGTCTATGCCACTCCTTGGTACAGACGTATATCCATCAACGCCTCAGGCGCTGATATCAATTCTTTGCATCACATGTTGCAGAATAGACTCCACAACCGTGTCGATATCCATAGCGGTAGAATCCACAACCAGCGCATCAGGAGCAGGCCGCAAAGGGGCCACAGCTCTGTTACGATCGCGGTCGTCACGCTCACGGATCTCGATTAAAAGGCGATCAAAATTAACATCAAATCCCTTTTCCTGCAACTGCTTGAGCCGGCGATTAGCCCGTTCCTCAGCACTGGCATCAAGGAATATTTTAGCCTCTGCATCCGGGAAAACCACTGTCCCCATGTCTCGACCATCAGCAATTAGACCAGGAGCCGTACGAAATGCCCGCTGTCGACGCAACAAAGCCTCGCGCACCCGCGGGTAAGCAGCAATTTTGCTGGCCGCATTACCACTTTGCTCGGTACGGATCGCGGCTGAGACCTCCTCCCCCTCCAGGATGATCCGGACACCATGGGAACCCGCTTCGAAACTCACATCCAAGTGGGACGCCAGCACCATCAGAGCGTCCTCGTTATCGAGCGCCACATCATGGTGCACAGCAGCCAACGCCAGAACACGATAGATGGCTCCGGAATCGAGGAGCGGCCAGCCCAACTTTTCCGCCAGGCGTTGACAGACGGTACCTTTACCAGCACCGCTGGGGCCATCGATGGTAATGACGGGGAAATTATTCTCAGGCATGAAACCTCCAGATGAATGCATGGCGTTGAGCTTACGAACAGCCAAGGTGTAGTCGGCAGGCTCTGTCGCAAAAGGTGCGGAATTATAACGAATATATCTGGCACAGGATACACATGGCCAAATCCGAGTGAAAAAGTCAGTTATTTCTCCAGTAGATGCGATGCAAGGGTTGCCAAGCTATAAATAATCGCGTCAAAATCGGGATGTCTGTCATATTTCGCCCAAAGCAACTCGCGGTAGTTCGCCGGATCTGCTCTTTGGCTTTCGCGACACGAGTTAAGAGGATATCGATGAGTAGTGTTTCCCTGATGGCATCATCCAAGCTGCCAACACCCTGGGGTGTATTCACCCTGGTAGGATTCCAAGAAGTGGCTACCGGCAAAGACCACGCGGCACTGGTCATGGGAGACATCACCAGCCCAGAGCCAGTCCTCGGCCGAATTCACTCCGAGTGTCTGACAGGTGACGCGCTCTTCAGCTTGCGATGTGACTGTGGCTTCCAGCTCCAGGCAGCGATGCAGCGAATAGCCGAAGAAAAGCGGGGGGTTCTACTCTATGTCCGCCAAGAGGGGCGCGGTATCGGTCTACTCAACAAGATCCACGCCTACCAGCTTCAGGATCAAGGTGCTGACACCGTTGATGCCAATGTCGCATTAGGCTTTGCTGCCGATCTGCGCGATTACACCATCTGTGCGGATATGTTAAAGCTGCTCGGCGTCCAGCAACTCCGGCTGATGACCAACAACCCGCGCAAGCTCAGTGCCATGGAGCAGATGGGAATTCATGTTTCCGAACGAGTGCCGCTGCAGGAGGGGAAGAATCCGTATAACGAATTCTACCTGGCCACCAAAGCCGGAAAATTGGGCCATATGCTGCAATCTAAGGCCGACGACACCCACTCCGAATAACCAGCTCATCAAAACCGGCAAGTAACCCATCCAGTAATGCGATTACTTGTCTGTTGATGCCTCAAAAAACGCTCGAGGTTGTTCAGCCCAACCTTGAGCAGTTTCGCTCATAGATTCTATTGCTCACTAGCCGGTCAACGGGCGTGACTACACCGCGTCTAGCGCCTCATTCAGAGCCAGACAGCTCCAGAATAGTGTTCATGCTCTCAACGACTCGATCGTCGGCGTAAAGCTGCCCCTGGAGCGGCAAGGCCGAAAAAGAGCAGATTTGCTGTAAGAACGGAAATTTGAGTTGTGCAGCATGCAGATAAACCCGATCGGATGGTGGAGCCCCATACAACTCATCACCAATGATTGGGGAACCAAGGCTCTTGAGGGCAACGCGGATCTGGTGAGTCTTTCCTGTCTTCGGCTGAACCTTAAACAATCGAAGTCCATCGCCCAGACCGACACTATCAAACCAGGTAATGGCCGGATTGCTCATACCGCGGGTCAGCAACCAACTACCTCGCCGCCCCCGCTCCATATCACCCTTGATCCAACCCTGCTTCTTCTTCGGTTTGTGCTGACTCAAGGCAAGATATGTTTTTTCCACCTGATGCGCCGCAAAGGCCATGCTTAGTTCCCGATTGGCTTCGGTGGTGCGAGCCAGCAACAACAGACCCGAAGTGACCTTATCCAGTCGATGAACGGGATAGAGCATCATGCCCAGCTGTCGTCGAGCTTCACTAACCAGCCCAGGAACACCATGTTCATCGTGCATGCCGATGCCTGGAGCCTTGTTGACAACAACAAACTGCGGATGTGTCGCCAGCAGCGAAAAACCTTGATAGTGGATGTCAGCCATAGCAAGTCGGATAAAAAAAGTAGAAACAAAAAGAGCGAGACCTAAGTCTCGCTCTTGCAATCTGGCGGAGGGGGTGGGATTTGAACCCACGGATGGTCGCCCATCGACGGTTTTCAAGACCGTTGCATTAAGCCGCTCTGCCACCCCTCCGAACGGCAAAAATAGTACTAAAGGGTTTTGCTCTTGTAAACACTTAATCTAACTCGGAAATTCGTTTGCTTATCCTTTGAGCAACCGAAATAATTATCTGTCCGTACACCAGCTTCACATCGGCATATTTCCGTATTGTCTTATTTTTAAGGTAACATTAACTATCCTGTTCTATGCCTGTCAGCCATGTCCAACTCCTTCGCTCATCTTCTGCGTCGCCTGACCATGGACAGCCACTTGTTCTTTGCTCTGAAAGTCATGGTGGCCATTGTCGGAACCCTGATCCCAGCATTAGCATGGGGAATGACCCATGAGACCGTCATCCTCTCGCTGGGTGTCGTTGCTGGCGCCATTGGCGAACCCGATGACAGCGTTCCGGGGCGCATCAAGAATCTCGGTGTCACTCTGATCTGTTTTTTGATTGCCACCAGCTCGGTTCAGCTGCTCTATCCCTACCCCTGGCTGTTTGCGCTTGGCCTCTTCGCCTCGACTGTCGGCTTTATCATGCTCGGCGCATTCGGCCCTCGCTATGCGACCATCAGTTTTGGCTCGCTGCTGGTCGCTATCTACTCCATGCTGGGTGCCGCCCACGCCCCCAATTTATGGTTTCAACCGTTATGGCTCTGCCTCGGTGCGCTCTGGTATGGCTTTGTCTCCCTGCTATGGCTCAGGGCGCTGCCGCACAAGGCGGTGCATGAGCAACTAGCCCAAGTATTCTTCGCTTTGAGCAGCTACTTTCATGAAAAATCGCATTTCTTCCCGGTCAACCGCGATCAGATGCCCCTTATTCGCCATAACCTGGCACAGCTAAACATCAGCTGTGTCACCAATATGCAGCAGACCAAGGAGATGCTGAGTGGCCGTCTGACGGCTGGGTGGGATCCACACCTAGAACGGCTTCTGCAGCTCTATCTACTCGCTCAAGACATCCATGAGCGCGTGGTTGCCAGTCACTACCTCTATGACAAACTGCAAGATGATCTGCAGCGCCATGCCATTCTTGATGGATTTCGAGAACTCGTGGAGCAACTAGGCGCCAGCTGCAAGCGATTAGGATATGCCGTGTTGTTGCAGCATGGCTATGCACCGGATAAGGGGTTGATTTGGGCGATGAGCGCTCTGCAGGATCAACTCTCCTATATTCAACTCAAGCAACCGATGACCCATTCATTGTGCGCCTCATTGACCTTCCTGCAGCAAAACTTGAGCGCGATCCTGCTATTGCTACAACAGGCCTCGACCTTGACCGAGCAGTTGAATGCGCCGATTGACCAACTCAGTCACCGCGCTCTGGCCCAGTCACCAAAGGCTGATTTACGCCAGATCAGCCAACAGATCACCACACCCTCCCCCCTGTTTCGTCATGCCCTACGCATGGCGTTCTGCCTGGTCAGCGGCTACGGCTTGTTGCATCTCTTTGCCATAGAGCAAGGATTCTGGGTTCTGCTGACCTCACTGTTTGTCTGTCAGAGTAGTTACACCGCAACGCGCCGCCGTATCGTTCAACGGATTGGCGGCACCTTTCTCGGCATTCTACTGGGAAGCCCGCTGATCTGGTTTCATCCGCCAATCGCCTTGCAACTGGCTGGCATGACCATTGCGGCCGTCCTTTTTTTCTCGCAACTACGCAACAACTACAGTGCGGCTGTTACCTTCATCACCCTGTATGCACTCAGTGCCTTTGGGCTGATTGGAGTTCATAGCAATGAACTGTTGCTGCCACGGCTCGTTGACACTCTGCTGGGCGCCGGCATTGCCTTCACCGCCGTGCTCTGGTTCTGGCCGGACTGGCAACATAGATACTTGCCCAAACTGTTACATAACTCGCTGCAGGCTAATCGGAAGTACCTGGAGATACAGCTACAAGATCAGAGCGCCCCAGATGCCGAGTTGAATTATCGCATCATCCGCCGACGCGCTCATGTGGCTGACATAGCACTGGCGCAATCCTGGCAAAACATGTTGGCAGAACCGCACAATAAACGTCGATTTTTGCACCTTTGTGCCGCCTTGACCCAACGCAGCCATACATTGATCGCCTATATCTCCACACTCGGCGCTCACCGCGACCTACTGACAGGAAAATTTCAACCGGAGCAACTGCAGCTGGCAGAGCGGATCATGCAAACACTGGACGCTGCAGGCGCTGCCATGGCTGGCGTGGCATCAACTGACGATGGCTTGATCATCCAGGAGCATGAATATGCCAATTACTCGTGTGAGCGAACAGAACACGAGTGGTTGATTCAGCAAGAGTTATCCTTGATTGCCGAACAAGCCAATGACCTGTTGCGACTGAGTCGACTCATCGAGCCCTTGAAGTTGTCAGTCCGCGATTGAATGATAAAATCGGCAGTCCACTCACCAAAGAGAAGAAGAATGTTGGAACTGGCTGGAAAACAGATCGCCACCGATGCGCAGGGCTACCTGCTACATCTGGATGACTGGAATGAAGAAGTGGCGGAACAGATTGCTGCCATTGAAGGCATACCACTGAGCGAGGCTCATTGGGAGGTTGTGCTGTTTGTTCGGGCCTTTTATCAGGAGTACAAAACCTCCCCGGCGATCCGATCCTTGGTGAAGGCCATGGAACAAAAATATGGGCCGGAGAAAGGCTCCAGTCGCTACCTCTTCCGCCTGTTTCCTAAAGGGCCAGCCAAACAGGCAACCAAGATCGCAGGGCTCCCGAAACCGGCTAAATGCCTCTAAACGACTCGTAACACGCGAGTCATCTGGTAGGAGCCATCACAGGGGTCCGTCGCCATCTTTCCGCATCCGGGTTAACCAGACGGGCTCATCGCTCGTCTTGGTCCAGAAACGATACAAAAAACTGTACACACGAGCCCTGATCGGAAACCAGCAGACAAACGGAAAAGCGCCGATCCCCAGCAACAGGGCATAACAGCGTCGGATCACGATGTAAGGGATGCTGAACGACTCGGCCATCATCTTCTCCTCGTTGCACCATCGATAGCGGTTAGCCCTAGTATTACTACACGGCAGGTCTATGACGCAATAGCAAGGCGCTAACGCGCAGATTTTATATCGCGCAAACGAGCGATTTGGAAAATGTGACATTACCGTGCCAATCCAGCGACATAAGCGCTCAGACACAGCAACCGATGAGAGATATCAGGTAAGGAAGATGGAGGCGCGTTCCGGAGTCGAACCGGACTAGGCGGATTTGCAATCCGCTACATAACCGCTTTGTTAACGCGCCATAGAGTGAAACTAGACTTGGAGCGGGAAACGAGACTCGAACTCGCGACCCTAACCTTGGCAAGGTTATGCTCTACCAACTGAGCTATTCCCGCTTTTTGAACTACCGACGTTTGTCAGCGGTTGGCATTCTAACCAGCTGGAGCGCAGAGTCAACTCCATTGCTCGTTCCACTTAACTGTTCGCTGCAATTTTCAACGCATCGAACACAAAGCCAGCAGCGACTTTAGTGATGAGCCGTCAGGTCGCCCCAGGCCGCACGCAAATACTGCATCATGGATGAGAATGTCAGAATAACCGCAACATAGAGAAGAATGTAAGAGGCCCACACCATCCAGATATTGGCTTCCCAGATCAGACCGGTCAGCGCGATCATCTGGATCGTGGTCTTCCACTTACCCATCCAGCCAACCGCCACACTGGAGCGTTTACCAAGTTCGGCCATCCACTCCCGCAGCGCAGAGATCAATATCTCGCGGCCAATCATCGTCAGCGCCGGAATCGTCACAATCACGGTATTGTAATGCTCGACGATCAAGACCAGAGCCGTCGAAACCATGATCTTGTCGGCAACCGGATCGAGGAAGGCACCAAATGGCGTACTCTGATTGAGACGACGAGCCAGATAGCCATCAAACCAATCGGTGATCGCCGCCAAAACAAACATGCCAGCAGCCCATTGATTGGACCATTCATACGGCAGATAGAAGAGGATCACGAATACAGGGATCAGGAAAATCCGGAACAGGGTCAGCAGATTAGGAATATTTAACATGATGTTACGCCACGGCAAATGTGCAGGCTCATGTTGCCCGAATCGGTCTAATGATGCAACGCATCGTGTATCTTAGTCGCCAACTCGGCGCTGATACCGGGAACCGTGGCTAATTGATCCACACTGGCTTGTTTCACCTCCTGCATGCCCCCCAGGTACTTCAGCAGTGCCTGGCGACGCTTAGGGCCGACACCTGGAATATCTTCTAAGGCACTGGCAACTCTGGCCTTGCTTCGTCTGGCCCTGTGCCCGGTGATCGCGAACCGATGCGACTCATCGCGGATATGCTGGATCAGGTGCAATGCCGGAAGATCATTCGGCAGATGCAGCTCTTCATGGCTTTCCCCGAAGATCAGAGTTTCCAGCCCCGGTTTGCGGCTCTCCCCCTTGGCGATGCCAATCAGCAATGGATACTTACCACCGAGTTTATCCAGGTGACGAGCCATGATCTCCTCGGCTCGTACCAGCTGCCCCTTGCCACCGTCGATAAACAGGATGTCAGGTACCTTGTCGGCCGCCTGCTGCTTACCGAAGCGCCGCTCCAAGGCTTGAGCCATGGCCGCATAGTCATCACCACCGGTTATGCCACTGATATTAAAACGCCGATATTCGCTGCTCAGTGGCCCCTCCCGGTTGAATACAACGCAAGATGCCACCGTGTTTTCCCCCATGGTGTGGGAAATATCAAAACACTCCATACGTGTGATAGGTGCTGCTAGCTCCAGCAGCTCTTCAAGCTGGGCAAACCGCTGCTGTTGGGTCGATTTATGGCTCAACTTGCTGAGCAACGCAGCCTGGGCGTTGGTGGTGGCCAATTTGACATAGCGAGACCGTTCGCTGCGAGTTCGGCTACTGACCCGCACCGCATAGCCAGCGGCCTGGCTGAAGGTGGCGGCCAGAGCCTCTTCATCCTCAAGCTCTCGATCCAACAGCACCTCGCTGGGGATCTGCCGTCCAGCCATACCGGATAGATAAAACTGCAGCAAGAAGGCATGAACCAACTCTTCCGGCTCGGCATCTACCGGCAAGGTTGGAAAATAGTTTCGGCTGCCCAATACCTTGCCCTGACGAATAAACAGTACATGCACACTGGCGATACCCTGCCCCTGCGTGGCACCAATCACATCGAGATCATCGAGCACATTACCGCTGACCGACTGCTGCTCCTGAACTTTACGCAAAGCCAGTAGTTGATCGCGATAGCGGGCCGCGGCTTCAAATGCCAGCTGGTTACTGGCCTGTTCCATCTTGCCCACCAGGTCGTTGATGACTTGTTGATCCTTGCCCTGTAAGAACAGGCGCGCCAACTCAGCCTGCGCCAAGTACTCCTCATCACTCACCAAGCCTGGAACACAGGGGCCAGCACAGCGATTCAGTTGATATAGAAGACAAGGACGGCTCCGGTTTGCATATACCGAATCTTCGCATTGGCGGATGGGAAACAGCTTCTGCATCAGGTGCAGACTCTCACGTACGGCTCCGCCACTGGGATAGGGACCAAAATAGTCACCGGGAACCTTGCGCGCGCCTCGATGCATGCTCAGCCGAGGATGATGGTGGTGACTGAGTAAAATGTAGGGATACGATTTATCATCACGCAGCAGAATGTTGTATTTGGGCTGATGCTGCTTGATCAGATTATGTTCGAGGATCAGCGCCTCGGTCTCGGTATGCGTCACCGTGAACTCGATACCGCGGATCTGGCGCACCAAGGCGCGGGTTTTCTCGCTACCCGGATCCCGACGAAAATAGGAGCTCAGTCGTTTGACGAGGTCTTTAGCCTTACCGACATACAGAATGCCACCTGCACCATCCAGCATCCGATAGACCCCTGGCTGATGGGGCACCGAGGCTAAGAAAGCCTTATGGTCAAACGACTCCGACATGTGACTCCTCGGACATTGATATAAAAAAGGTGGCCTAGGCCACCTCTTTGTAGTTTGCGCACCAGACTCAGAGTGACTGGGTATCCAGCATACCGTAGCGCATGGCCATTCGCGTCAGTTCAACATCACCTTTGATCTGCAGCTTATCAAACAACCGATAGCGGTAACTATTGACCGTTTTCGGGCTCAAACTAAGCTGCTCGGCAATATCGGTCACCTTGTTGCCGCGGGTGATCATCAACATGATCTGCAGCTCTCGCTCAGAGAGTGTCTTGAACGGATTCTCTGCATCATGGGAAGAAAATTGACTCAACGCCATCTGTTGGGCAATTTCAGGCGAAATATAACGCTGTCCAGCGTGCACAGCTCGAATGGCATGGATCATCTCTTCAGGTGCCGAGGATTTGGTCAGATAACCCGCAGCGCCCGCCTGCATCACTTTGGTTGGAAACGGATTCTCGCTGTGCACCGTCAACACAATAATGCGGGCATCCGGTCGAGCCCGCAGGATTTTCTTTGTGGCTTCCAAGCCCCCAATACCCGGCATATTCATGTCCATCAGGATCACATCGGCTTCATGCTCGCGACACCACTGAACAGCAGTCTCACCATTAACAGCCTCGCCCGTGACCTTTAAACCCCGAACATCCTCGAGTATGCGACGAATCCCTGTGCGTACCAGTTCATGATCATCAACCAGGAATACGCTAATCAATCAAGTTTCTCCGCTTGTACACCTAAACCACAACCCATGCGGCACACTTGCCAGCTCTGGCATCATAACCAAACTCGTCGGAGCTGCAAACCGCACGAGATAAAACTTTGTGGGAGAGTCTCAAAAAAAACCCCACCGCATGGGTGGGGTTCGGTATCACTCAGGCATCGACTGCTCACTGAGCTTGTTGTAACTGATCTTGGCATCAGCGCGGGCCTGGTTCAGCAGAGCCTGATAAACGGCTCCTGACCTACCTTGTGCCAGCTGATTTTCCAGCATCGGCTTCATCGCGGAGGGCTTCTCCTGCTGAGTCACCTTATTCAACACCAGGATGACTTGATCGCCATCCATCTGCGGAACCAGTTCAGCCACAGACTTACCGGCTTCTGGCTTGGCCATACGGAATAGGGCCTGAACCAGAGTGGCATCCAGCTCGGAGCTCATCCGGGTAACGCCGGTACGGCTCTCCTGCTTGCCGGTGACAGCCTTGAGTTCAGCTTCGATTGACTCGCCTTTATTGAGCTTGGCCAACAAAGCAATCGCCTGCTCACGGACCTGGCCTTGAGCCTTCTCTAGCTTCACCGCAGAGGTAACATCAGCCTTTACATCAGCCAGTGGACGGACAGCGGCGTGTTTAAACTCGGTCACATGCAGAACCAGCGCCTGATCGTCGCTAATGTTGATCACTTCCGAGTTGGTATTTTGTTCACGCAGATCTTCCGAGAACGCCTGTTGCTTGACCTTGGGATCATTCAGCGGCGCCACAGCGGTAGATGCAGCAAAGAAGTCGGAATTGACAATCTTCAGCCCCATCTTCTCGGCAACCAGATCCAGAGAGTCTGGATTCTCGAAGCTCAGATCAGCCAGCTGCTGTTGCTTGTCCAGGAATAGCTCGTGGGACTTGTCCTGGCGCACCTTGGCCAGAACATCAGCCTTGACTTGATCAAAAGACTTGCTGGTTTCCGGCTGGATGCCGAGCAGCTTGATGATGTGATAACCAAATTGGCTCTTCACAACCGTCGAGAGATCACCTGATTTTTGCAGAGCAAAAGCAGCTTTTTCAAACTCAGGATCCATGACCCCTTTTTCGAACCAATCAAGCTCTCCACCCTTGCGCGCAGACAACTTGTCGGTTGAATTCTGGGTAGCCAGCTTGGCAAAGTCGGCACCAGACTTGAGTTTACTCAACAGAGCTTCAGCTTCCTTCAGAGCTGATGCATCATCTTTTTGCGCAATCAGGATATGAGCAACCTGACGACGTTCTGCGGTGCGATACTGGTCCTGATGCTGATCATAGTAATCGCGAGCCTCTTGGTCGCTAACCTTGATATCACCTTGCAGATCCTTGGCATTCAACATCACATAGCTGATCTTGACCTGATCCGGGCTCATAAACTGTTTCTGATGAGCCTTATAGTAGGTATCCAACTCGGCATCGCTGACCTGCACTGTCTTCATGAAGTGATCAACCGGCAGCGTATAGAGGGTCACATCACGCGCCTGTTGCAACAAGCCATCAATGGTGTTCACTTCGCCGGCAAGAGCAAACTCACTGTTCACTAAACCGCCAATCCAGTTCTGGCGAACTAAATCCTGACGAATTGATTCGCTGAAGCCCTGCGGTGTCAAACCAGCCCGGCTAAGAAGGCTCAGGTAGCGCTCATTATCAAACTTACCCTCATTTTGAAACTCCGGCATGGTGCGGATCGTCTCTTTCACCTGCTCATTGCCAACCCGAATACGGGTCGCATGGGCTTGTTGATCCAACACCAACTGATCAACCAACTTTTCCAACACGCTGTGACGCAGTTGCTTGGTATATTCAGGATTGCTAGCCAATTGAGCGAAACTTTCACCGAACTGAGCTTCCATGCGGCTGCGCTCATTGCGATAGGCCGTCTCAAGCGCTTGCGCAGTAATCGGCTCACCATTGACCTCAGCTGGATTTGTGTCAACAGGACTATTCAGATAACTACCAACACCCGCCAAGGCAAAAGAGAGGATGATTAGCCAGAAAATAATCTTGGCAACCCGCCCTTGGGCCCCTTCCCGCAGTTTATCCATCAGCATGAATATTTGCTCCCGATGCAGTGGATGTGAATATAAAAAAGCGCACCGTTTGATGCGCCCTGAGTCATGAATTTGAGAATTCAAACATCTTGAATGCAACAACTTCCCGTGGGGGAAAAGGGCCAAACTTAATTGACAGCGTCTTTCAGCGCCTTGCCTGCCTTGAATGCCGGAATTTTAGCAGCGGCGATCTCGATGGTAGCGCCCGTCTGCGGGTTGCGACCAGTGCGTGACGCACGCTCGCGCAGAGCGAAGGTACCGAAGCCAACCAGAGAAACCTGATCACCGGCCTTGAGTGCTTCACCAACGGCTTCAATGAAAGAGTCCAGAGCACGACCAGCGGCAGCCTTGGACAGATCAGCCCCTTCAGAAATTTTGTCTACGAGTTGTGATTTGTTCACGTTTTTCTTCCCCTATTTTTAGCCTTGATCATGACTGTTTTTTCCCTGAGCCATGACGAGTCAACGCTTTATAACAATCCTCCAGATGGGTTGCAAGTGACGGCAAACGGGAACCCGGAGCAATTCACGCTTTGCATCCCAACTGGAATGGAACGGCCAAGTTATTTCATCATGGCCGTACGAAAAACAGCCGGTTCCCCGGCTGAACATCATTTAGCGGCAACCACCTCAAACGACTCGAAAGGGTCTTGAAGCGCGAGACGCAAAACATCATCAATCCAGCGTACCGGATAGATCTCGAGATCCTGTTTGACGTTATCCGGGATCTCCTCGAGATCCTTGGCATTTTCCTTCGGGATCACCACGCGCTTGATACCACCTCGGTGAGCCGCCAGCAGCTTCTCTTTCAAACCACCAATCGGCAACACTTCACCACGCAAGGTGATTTCACCCGTCATCGCCACATCGGACCGCACCGGATTACCCGTCAGGCTGGAAACCAGCGCTGTGCACATGGCCACCCCGGCGCTCGGACCATCCTTCGGCGTTGCCCCTTCCGGCACATGAACATGGATATCCCGCTTCTCGTAAAAGTCAGCATTGATGCGCAACTGCTCAGCACGGGCCCGGACCACGGTCAACGCAGCCTGGATGGACTCCTGCATCACGTCCCCCAGGGAGCCGGTATAGGTCAGTTTTCCCTTGCCCGGTACATTGGTCGCCTCTATGGTCAACAACTCACCACCGACTTCAGTCCAAGCCAGGCCGACGACCTGCCCCACCTGATTGTGATCTTCAGCCTTGCCATAATCGAAGCGCTGAACCCCCAGGTACTCCTTGAGGTTCTCCTGATTAATGGTGACATGCTTGAGATTCTTATCCAGCAGGATCGCCTTCACCGCCTTACGACAAAGCTTGGAGATCTCACGCTCCAGACTCCGCACCCCGGCTTCGCGGGTGTAGTAACGGATGATGCCGATGATGGCTGAATCTTCAATGGTGATCTCGTGTGGCTTGAGGCCATTGCGCTCGATCTGCTTTTGCAACAGATGCTTCTTGGCAATGTTGAGCTTTTCATCCTCGGTGTAGCCCGACAGACGGATCACTTCCATCCGATCCAGCAAGGGACCCGGAATATTCATCGAGTTCGACGTCGCCACAAACATCACGTCGGAGAGGTCATAATCAACCTCCATATAGTGATCGTTGAAGCTGTTGTTCTGTTCTGGGTCCAGGACTTCCAGCAGTGCAGAGGCGGGGTCGCCACGCATGTCAGAGGACATCTTGTCGATTTCATCCAACAGGAACAACGGGTTGCGCACCCCGACCTTGGCCATCTTCTGCAACAACTTGCCCGGCATGGAGCCGATGTAGGTTCGGCGGTGACCGCGAATTTCCGCTTCGTCACGAACCCCGCCCAAGGCCATGCGCACATATTTACGGCCAGTCGCCTTGGCAATGGACTGCCCCAGCGAGGTTTTACCCACCCCAGGAGGCCCCACCAGGCAGAGGATTGGCCCCTTGAGTCGATTCATGCGGCTTTGGACTGCCAGATATTCCAGAATGCGCTCTTTAACCTTCTCCAGACCGTAGTGATCTTCATTGAGGGTCAACTCCGCCTGTGCCAGGTTTTTCTTGACCTTGGTCTTGCGCTTCCAAGGTACAGCAATCATCCAGTCGATGTAGCTGCGCACCACGGTCGCCTCGGCCGACATCGGAGACATCATCTTCAGCTTGCCCAGCTCGGAGAGGACCTTCTCTTTGGCCTCGGCAGGCATACCGGCCTCTTCAACCTTCTTTTCCAGACCGTCAAATTCGTCCGGTGACTCTTCGAGTTCACCCAACTCCTTTTGAATCGCCTTCATCTGTTCGTTGAGGTAGTACTCGCGCTGGCTCTTTTCCATCTGCTTTTTGACACGCGAGCGAATGCGCTTCTCAACCTGCAGCAGATCCATCTCCGATTCCATCATGGCCATCAGGAACATGACTCGCTCGGCGATCTCCGGCAACTCGAGAACTTTTTGCTTATCTTCGATCTTGAGCGGCATGTGCGCCGCCATGGTATCGGCCAAGCGGGCGGCATCATCAATCGCAGAGATCGATGCCAGCACTTCCGGCGGGATCTTCTTATTGAGCTTGATGTAGCCCTCAAACTGACTGATGGCCGAGCGGACGAGGACTTCTTCCTCCTTCTCGGCAATCGCGATCGATTCACACAGGCGAGCCTCGCCAACGAAGAAACTTCCCTCTTCGGTGAACTGTTCCAGTTCGGCGCGCTGCGCACCTTCAACCAGAACCTTGACGGTACCGTCAGGAAGCTTCAACAGCTGAAGAATGTTGGCAATGGTGCCCACACGGTAGAGGTCATCAAACGCGGGTTCATCTGTAGCAGCCTCTTTCTGGGCCACCAACAAAATGCGCTTTTCCTGCTCCATGGCCGCTTCCAGGCAGCGAATTGACTTTTCGCGCCCGACAAACAGAGGAATGACCATGTGCGGATAGACCACCACATCACGCAGTGGGAGTACGGGAATAACAACGCGTTCAGAACGCTCAAGATTCATATTCTTTTCTCTTGGCATAACGCCTTCAGGTAAAGCAACTTCGAGAGTATATGGGGGCGCTCAACGCAGATTCAATTGTTCAGATGGCAAAAAAAACGAAAGGGGCTAATTGCCCCTTCCAGTTGCTTACAAATCAAGCAATTAATCACCAGAAACAGCCTGTCGTTCGGTATTGCCGTAGATGAGCAGCGGCTGGGATTCGCCCTTGATCACCCCTTCATCGACGACAACCTTGACCACATCCTGTTGGGATGGCAGATCGTACATGGAATCCAGCAACACGCCTTCGACGATGGAGCGCAAACCACGAGCCCCGGTCTTCCGCTCCATGGCCTTCGCCGCAATGGCGCGCAGAGCCTCGTCACGGAACTCCAACTCGACACCTTCGAGCTTGAACAGCGCCTGGAATTGCTTGGTCAGGGCGTTCTTAGGGGAAGTCAGGATCTGGATCAGAGCCGACTCATCCAACTCGGTCAGTGTCGCCAGCACAGGCAGACGACCGATAAACTCAGGAATCAGGCCATATTTGACCAGATCTTCCGGCTCAACCTTGGCAAAAGACTCCGTCAAACTGACCGGCTTCTCCTTGGACTTCACATCAGCCTTGAAGCCAATGCCAGTCCCCGTGGCAGAACGCTGCTCGATCACCTTGTCCAGACCGGCAAAGGCACCACCGCAGATGAAGAGGATCTTGGAGGTATCGACCTGCAAGAACTCCTGTTGCGGGTGCTTACGACCACCCTGCGGCGGAACGGACGCTATGGTCCCCTCGATCAGTTTCAGCAGAGCCTGCTGCACCCCTTCACCGGAGACATCCCGGGTGATAGAGGGATTTTCAGACTTGCGTGAAATCTTGTCGATTTCATCGATGTAGACGATACCACGCTGGGCCTTTTCGATGTCGTAGTCGCACTTTTGCAGCAACTTCTGGATGATGTTCTCGACATCTTCACCGACATAACCCGCTTCGGTCAGCGTGGTGGCATCGGCCATGGTAAATGGCACATCCAGCAGGCGAGCCAATGTCTCGGCCAGCAAGGTCTTGCCGCTACCGGTCGGACCAATCAGCAGAATGTTGGATTTACCCAACTCGACGCCATCAGCCGCATAACCACTGCGCAGACGCTTGTAGTGGTTGTAAACCGCTACCGCCAACACCTTCTTCGCATGCTCTTGCCCGATGACATAGTCATCCAGATGAGCACGGATCTCGTGAGGAGTCGGCAAGGAACGTTCATCCTTGCGCGGCATGATCTCACGGATCTCTTCGCTGATGATGTCGTTGCACAAATCCACGCATTCATCGCAAATGTAGACCGACGGACCGGCGATCAGTTTACGTACTTCATGCTGACTCTTCCCGCAAAACGAGCAGTACAGCAACTTGCCGTGGTCGCCTTCACCTTTGCGTTTATCTGTCATTCATAAACCTCAAATCAAAAAACCGGAGACGGCGGCCTCCGAACCGATAGTCAGTGTATAACAGGCCGCCGCGTGTGTCAGTCCCGCTTGGTGAGGACTGCATCAACAATCCCGTACTCCACCGCCTGTTCGGCTGACATGAAGTTATCACGATCGGTGTCGCGCTCGATCCGCTCCAGCGGTTGACCGGTATGGAAGGCCAGGCGCTCGTTCAGCGTTTGCTTGATCTTCAGGATCTCCATGGCGTGGATCTGGATGTCCGATGCCTGGCCCTGAAAACCACCCAGCGGCTGATGGATCATCACGCGGGAGTGCGGCAGAACAAAGCGCTTCTCCTTGGCGCCACCAGCCAACAGGAATGCCCCCATCGAGCAGGCCTGTCCCATACAGACGGTGCTGACATCCGGCTTGATAAACTGCATGGTGTCATAGATAGACATGCCTGCGGTGACAGAACCACCCGGAGAGTTGATATACAGGTAGATGTCTTTTTCCGGATTCTCAGATTCCAGAAACAGCAGCTGCGCCACGACCAGATTGGCCATGTAATCTTCAACCTGACCAGTCAGGAAAATGACTCGCTCTTTGAGCAAGCGGGAGTAGATATCATATGAACGCTCACCCTTGGCCGTCTGTTCCACCACTATGGGTACCAGGGAGTTCATGGGAGGAGTAAGAGAGTCCTGGATCAGTTTATTCATAAGATGATGTTCCTAAAGTAAAAAGGCCCGAGTGAAATCACACGGGCCATTATACGCATCAAGTTTGTGATGGCGTCAAATCGAATCAGGCAGCAGCAGACGCTTTGTTGATCACGTCATCGAAGGAAACTGCCTTCTCGGTAACCTTAGCCTTCGACATGATCAGTTCAACCGCTTGCTCTTCAACAGCCAGATTACGGATGTTGTTCAGCAGTTGTTCGTTCTTCAGGTAGTACTCAACAACTTCCTGCGGATCTTCGTAGGCGGTGGCCATGGACTCAATGATGCTCTTCACGCGGGCATCTTCAGCCTTGATTTCGTTGCTACGAATCACTTCGCCCAACAGCAGACCGATGCGCACACGACGCTCGGCTTGTTCCTGGAACAGCTCGGCTGGCAGTTGTGGCATGTTCTTGGCCTGTTGAGCACCACCGAAACGTTGCATGGCTTGTTGGCGCAGAGCATCGATCTCTTGATCAATGGCAGCCTTCGGCACAGAAATTTCGTTGTTTTCGAGCAGACCTTGCAAGGCCTGTTCCTTGACAGCATTCTTCAAGGCCTGGCTCAGCTCGCGTTCCATGTTCTTGCGAACTTCGGCGCGCAGTGCATCGATAGAGCCATCTTCAACACCGAAACGCTTGACGAAATCGGCAGTCAGCTCAGGCAGAACTTGTTGCTCAACCTTGTGCAGGGTGATGGCGAACTTGGCAGCCTTACCCTTCAGGTTTTCAGCGTGGTAGTCAGCAGGGAAAGTCACATCGATGTCGAATGACTCACCAGCCTTCTTACCGAGCAGACCCTCTTCAAAACCAGGGATCATGCGGCCAGCGCCCAGGACCAGGGAGAAGTTTTCAGCCTTGCCACCTTCGAACTCAACACCGTCGATAGAGCCGGTGAAGTCCATGTTGACACGCAGTTCGGCAGCAGCCGGTGCATCAACGTCAGACCAGGTCGCATGTTGCTTGCGCAGAGTTTCGATCATCTTGTCCAGATCGGCATCCTGTACGGAGGCAACCGGCTTCTCGATCTGGATGGCATCCAGGTTCTTGATTTCGATCTCCGGATAAACTTCGAAGCTGGCGGTAAAGACAAAGTCTTTGCCAGCTTGCAGTTCATTCGGGGTAACGGTCGGTGCACCGGCCGGGCTCAGCTTCTGGCTGACGACGGCTTCGATGAAGTGGCGTTGGATCAGGGCATCGGCAGCGTCAGCAACAACCATCTGGCCGTACATTTTTTTGATCACAGCCATCGGTGCCTTGCCAGGACGGAAACCGTCGATGCGACGGGTCTTGGCCAGTTGAGCCAGACGAGCGTTAACTTCTTTCTCTACTTTCTCAGCCGGTACTGTGATGGTAAGACGGCGCTCAAGGCCTTGGGTCGTCTCTACAGAAACTTGCATTCTTTTACCTCGTTCAACTCAGCACGCAGGGAGACTCCCCTGCTCCTCAGACGCAGCCAGGCGACCAGCGCCGACCTCATCCTCGTTTGAAGACAAACCTGTCTTCCCTCGATACATAAAATGACGCGGCATTATAGCGATGCCATCTAGGCTAGTCGAGACATCCCCGACCTATCGAAGTTGTCTGTTTCGCATTTTTACAACAAAAAAGCGGTCGAATTGTGCCGATTGGTCTTAATTTCGCCAACTCTCCCACGGGGGCATCGGCTCTGTCGTGGTGAGACAATCGAAGGGCAGTTTGTTAAAGTGGCGCTCTTTGGTGAATCATCAGCCACCGTTTACGAGATCCTTATGACCATGACAGTTGATACCGTTCAGCCCTCCTGCCCGTCCCCCAATGACCACCAGGGAGTGAGCAATCGTCGGTGGAGTGAGCTGGGTCTCATCGAGGGCTTTTTTGGCAAGAGCTGGTCATGGCAACAGCGTCAGGACTATGCCTCCTGGCTCTCTCATCATGGTTATGGCTTCTATATTTATGCCCCGAAAGATGATGGCTACCTGCGACGGCACTGGCAACTGCCCTGGCCTGAGGCTCAACTGGATCAGCTGAAAAATCTCGCCAACAGCTATCGCGCCGCCGGTCTGGCCTTTGGTGTCGGGCTGACACCGCTGGGCGCCCATCATGACTACCCCCGCCAACGCGACCAATTGCTGGCCAAAGTCAAACTGATCGACGATGAGCTGGCCCCCGATATTCTGGCGGTACTGTTTGATGACATGCCGAGCGATACGCCAGCGCTGGCCAGTCTGCAATTGACGATCGCGCATGATATTGCCGCCCATACCCGAGCCCGGAAGTTGATTTTCTGCCCAAGCTTCTACAGCACAGACCCCATCCTCGAACAGGTATTTGGCACCATGCCCGCCAATTATTGGCCAGAGCTGGGTGCCGGTCTGGATGCCCAATTTGATCTCTTCTGGACTGGGCCCAAGGTCTGCTCATCGAGTTACCCACTCGACCATCTAAGCTGGGTGGCCGATACCCTCAAACGAAAACCCTTCTTGTGGGATAACTACCCGGTCAACGATGGTAAGCGAGCCTGCAACTTCCTGCATCTGCGCCCTTTTGCCAACCGCCCCCCGCAGTTGCTTGATTATCTGGCCGGCCAAGCCATCAACCCGATGAAACAAGCCATGCTGAGCCGATTGCCACTGGCGTCACTGCCACTGAGCTACCAGTTGGGTGACGCCTATCAGGAAGATGCTATCTGGCGCCAGGTAGCCGATGGCGAACTGGGAGCCGAACTTGCCAGCCTGATGACTCGCGATCTGCCACTGCTGGCCGATGTGGGACTGGCCCAGATGTCAGCCGTTGACCACCAGCAACTACAGCAGCGTTATTGCCCCTTTGCCCACCAGCCCGCCATTGCGGAGCTGCTTGGTTGGCTGGCAGGTGACTACCAATTTGATCCCGCCTGTCTGACCGACTGATCTTCAGGAGTTTTGTATCATGCCTTCTCACAAACTGCCCACCGGCTGGCTGGATAGCTCCACCGCCATGGCACTCTTGACCATACTGCTGTGGTCAACACTGGCCACCTTGACCTCTCGCATCACCTCGGTCTCGCCGCTGGTCCTGGTCGGTTTGGTTCTATTCTTCTGCGGACTCGGCGCAGTTCCATTTTGGCGCCAGTGGCGAGCACCGCTCGTTACATGGCTGGTGACCATCACCGCCTTTCTCGGCTATCACCTGCTGCTATTTAGCGCCTTCCGTCACGCGCCAGTACTCGAAGCCAATCTAATCAACTACCTATGGCCCTTGATGATCATCCTGTTTACCCCCGTGCTGTTGCACAACCACCCACTGCACCGCCAGCACCTGCTTGCCGGGCTCTTCGGACTAATTGGCACCCTGCTGGTCATGGTCGATGGCACTCTCTTGCCACGATGGGACTATCTGCCGGGTTACCTGCTGGCTCTGGCGGCGGCCGTCACCTGGGGCTTCTACTCTGTACTCTCACGGCGGCTGCCGTCAGCCCCGGCACCCGTCATCGGAGCCTGTTGCCTCTTCTCCGGTCTGTTGGCCCTGGTTATCGCCCACCTGACCGAGGGCCCTCTGCCTTGGGCTCAGATCTCGAGCAGCGACTGGTTGCTGATCATAGGTTTGGCCGTCGGCCCTATGGGCACCGCCTTCATTACTTGGTATCTGGCCCTGCGGGAAGGCGACCCCAGGCGCATCGGTGCCTTGGCCTATCTCACGCCGCTGCTCAGTACGCTGTTTTTGGTGCTAATCAATGGCGAAAGCCTGAGTCTGCGCCACGTCGTAGCTGGCGTCTTGATCATCGGTGGGGCCCTGTTGGGGATCCGGCGTAGCGCGTCAACACGCTAGATATCAGGTGCCAGGCAGATTTCGAACCGCCATCAAGTTTCCATACGGAGACACAGTTGAAGTGATGGTCTCCTGGATCAATCATGCTATTCTCGCCCAGCCACACGGCGGCCCGCTCCGGCGATTTCCGCCGCGAAATCGGCCATCTTGGATCCAGTTTCTTATCTAGAGGAATTTCTCATGCGCATTCTGCACACCATGCTTCGCGTCGGCGATTTGCAACGCTCCCTGGACTTCTATACCCGCATTCTCGGCATGAAACTGCTGCGCCAGAGCGAAAACACCGAGTACAAGTACACCCTCGCCTTTGTCGGTTACGGTGACGAAAAAGATGAAGCCGTGATCGAGCTGACGTACAACTGGGGCGTCAGTGAGTATGAGCTGGGCAACGCCTATGGCCACATTGCGCTGGAAGCAGAGGATATCTATGCAACCTGCGAGGCCATCCGGGCGGCAGGCGGCACAATCACCCGGGAGCCGGGTCCTGTGATGGGGGGCACGACAGAGATCGCCTTCGTCGTTGATCCGGACGGCTACAAGATTGAGCTGATTAACAAGAAATTTTCTGGCCAGGGGCTCGGCAACTAAGACCTAGATAGCTGTTCCGAATAGCAGATCACCCATCACAGCGACTTAGGTAGCGCTAAGCTGACCCTCTGCGCCAGGGATGGCGCGGCGGAGCCCCCATGGATGGGTTCACGGCGTGTCAGCGTGAGCTTCCTTGTCGATGGAGCATAATTTGGATCAGCTATTAAGCTCAGAAGTAGCGTTATAGCTATTTTCGATCAGATACTCAGTAAATCTGCCCGGCCTGTTTGCCGGGCTGCTTACTCCCACTATCCATCTCACGACAAGGAGTCGGTCCATGATGGTACTGTTCGTATTACTGATTTTGGTATTCGGCCTTGTGTTCTGGCTGATTCAAATTTACAACCAGTTGGTTGCCCTGAAAGCCCAGTATGAAAATGGCTTTGCACAAATCGAGGTTCAGTTGCGTCGGCGCTACGACCTGATCCCGAACCTGGTCGAGACCGTCAAAGGTTATCTGAAGCACGAAAACAGCACACTCACCGCGGTGATCGAGGCGAGAAATGTCGCCAACACCCTGCTGCAGGCCGCCAGTCTGCACCCTTCAGACTCAGGTGCCATCCAGCAGCTAGGGCAAGCCGAGAGTCGTCTGACACAGGCTCTTGGTGGACTCAATGTTCAACTGGAAGCCTATCCAGAGCTCAAGGCCAACGAAAACATTCGCCAGCTATTTGAAGAGCTGACGGCGACCGAAAACCGGGTCGCCTTCGCTCGCCAAGCATTCAACGATGGCGTCACCGACTACAACATCTTCCGCAAACAGTTTCCCGCCGTACTTGTCGCCACCCGGACAGGTCATACCCAGGATGCCTCCTTGCTGGAGATCGAAAACCCCGAACAGTACCGCGAGCCGCCCAAGGTCGCGCTGTAACGAAACCAGGCAGGATGTGTTCATCTCGCCCAGGGAAGAATGAGACATGGACTTCTACCAGCAACAAACCCAGGCCCGGCGTCAAAGCCGGATCCTGGTTTTCATCTATCTGCTTGGCACCTTGGCTCTGGGGCTGGTCTCCTCCCTGTGGTTGAGTCTGATCCTCCTGCCATTCGGTCATCATCAGGGTCCACAGGGGAGTCGCTACTTCCTGACGTTGGCCATCATCATCATGCTGGCCTGTCTGTTCGTTACCATGTGCCGCTATCAGACCCTGAGCAAGGGTGGCTGGCGGGTAGCCAAAGCCCTCGGCGGACGGCGGCTGTTACCAAGCCCTGCTGAATTCAAGGAACAGCAGCTACGCAACGTGGTCGAGGAGATGGCGATAGCCTCGGGAATGCCGGTTCCCGCTATTTATGTGCAGGATGATGAGCCTGGGATCAACAGCTTTGCGGCTGGCATGACCATCAACGATGCAGTGATCGTCGTGACGCAAGGGGCCCTCACCGCTTTGGAACGTGATGAACTACAGGCGATGATTGCCCACGAATTCAGCCACATCCGCAACGGCGATATTCGACTCAATACTCGACTGGCCGCGGCTATGGCTGGTCTGCTGATGATAGCCAAGCTGGCTGAATTGCTGCACCACGATAGAGGTAATCACAGTTCAGATCGGCTCGATATCTCCATTGGTCGCCGCCGCGGCACGGCAGATGCCTTTGCCACCGGTTGCCATCTGCTTGGCTACGGGGGCGTCTTGTTCGGTGATCTGCTTAAAGCCGCAGTCAATCGTCAGCGCGAGATACTGGCGGATGCCTCGGCCGTACAATTTACCCGACATCCGGAGGCTCTGGCCAACGCACTGAAAAAGGTGGCCGGTCATCCATATGCATCCTTGATGTTCCACCCGAACAGCCGCACCTTCAGCCATCTGTTTTTTGCACAAGGGTTGGACAGTACCTTTGCCGGTCTGCTGGCGTCCCATCCGCCTCTGTCCGATCGGATCCGGCAACTACAGCCCGACTGGGATGGCCAGTACATCCGCAGCAGTGTTGGCATGCGCCAGGCTGACTACCTGGAAGAGTCGGATATTCCCGTCCAACGCCGAGCCGATCCATCCCGTACCGTGCTGGAGACGCCGACCGGGCAGGCCGTTCCTCTGGCCAATATCGATCTGGACGCACCGCACGAATGGCTGCCTCTGATCCCGGCCCCTCTGGTTACGGCAGCGCATCAGCAGGCGTTGGCCCCCCTGGTCATCTGCTCACTGCTGCTGAGTACCGATCTGGCAATTCGTCATCGTCAACTGACCAGTCACCCGCAGGGTAAGGCTGTGGATGAGTTGACCCACTACCCGCTACCGCTCCGATTGCGTCTGGGGCTGCTCGAGCTTTGCCTACCAACCCTGAAGTCATTACCAGCGGCCGAATATCAATCTCTGATTCAGCAACTGGAGCAGCTCACGCAAGCCGATGGTGAGACTTCACTGTTCGAGTGGCTACTAATGCGAGTCGTTCGCCACCAGATGGAGCCATCTTCGCAACCGATGACGACTCGCAAACTTGACGCCGTCACGGCAGAACTCCAACTGCTGGGCAGTGCCGTCGCTCATTTTACCGCCACTAAGACCAATCCGGCGGAAACCTTCTTCGTCCACTATTGGCAGACGCTCGGCCTGGCGGATCAGCCGTTACTGCCAAAGCCAACCATTGAATCCCTCGATGAGCCACTCGATACGCTGCAACGATCCGCCCCCGGAGTTCGCCTGCAATTGGTTCGGGCCATCTCAGCGGCCATGGAGTTGGATGGAGAGATTACCGACAATGAATTCGAGCTGTTCCGTACCCTGGCCGTCTGTCTGGATTGCCCAATACCGCCGCCCCAACCCGGCAAGCTTCATTTATGAGAGGTCGGTAGCTTCCTGAAGTCTTCATCACGGGTACCATCTGGCCTGAAAACGTTAACAGACAAATTTGCCTCAATCGAGACTAGCCCATCAACCTTGTACTGGTATGATTGCTCTAAGCCGTAAAAGGAGAGCCGGACAATGGAATTTAAAGAATTAGCAGCTGCTCAGCAGGCGGCCAAGCAGGGTAATGCCGAAGCACAATGTTGCCTGGGAGATTTTTATTCCTCGGGGCTGGGAGTATTACAAAACGACCTGATGGCCGCCCACTGGTATCGGTTGGCTGCGCAGCAAGGGAACCCGACTGCGCTGTATAAACTGGGGCAGGTCTACGAGCAGGGGCGCGGTGTAAGCCAAGATAGCAACCAGGCTCTGGAGTGTTATCGTTTGGCCGCCGAACGAGGCCATGCCGAGGCCGCCTATGGGCTCGCCATCCGGTATGATACAGGCAATGGCGTGACTCAGGATGAGCAGAAGAGTGCTCACTGGTACATGAAGGCAGCAACCTTGGGGCATGCCGATGCAGCCTACACGCTAGCCCTGATGTATGACATGGGGCGAGGTGTCAAACAAGACTACACCCAAGCAACCAGCTGGTATCGCAAGGCCGCCGATCTAAATCACCCGGAGGCCCCCTATAATCTCGGCCTCATGTATTACAACGGCAAGGGAGTGGCACTAGATAACCGCCAGGCTCTCTTTTGGTATCGACAGGCGGCCGAGAAGAATCATCTGGAAGCCCAGTTCCTGCTGGCGGCCATGTATGCATTAGGCCAGGGCGTCCCGCAAGATGATATGCAGGCCTACGTCTGGGGCTCACTGGCGGCCGTTGGCTTTCCCGATGCCGCCAAGATCCGCGACAATGCGGCCTCAAAACTCGATAGCGCCTCGCTGGAAAAAGCCAAGCATCTGGTGACTTCCTACGCCGAGGCCTACCAAGTCAGCTAAGAGTGCTTCGGCTCGGTTACTTAGCGACGTTTAATCAGCGCAGCCACCAACAAAAACCCCGCAACTGCGGGGTTTTATTTTTGGTTTTCGTCTTGGCGGCTTAGGGCTTCGACTTGCCGGTAGCGGCTTGTTTGTTGGTGATCATGGGAGCACTCTTGCTGTCAGTGGACTTAGCAGCCGGACTCCCAGTCGGAGTGGATTTTTCATCACCACCTTCAGCCGTGGCCTCGGCAGTGAGCTGCGGGTTGCTACTCACACCCGATGCGACCTCGTCGCCGGTATAGATAGCCCCACCGATCTGCTGGCCTCGGTTTTCATAATCGGGCAAGAATCGGGACATCGAGATGATCACGCGGCGGTTCTGAGCACGACCACTTTCGGTATCATTGCTGGCAATATGCTGTTTCTCACCATGCCCTTGCACCTCAATCCGCTTGGGATCTATGCCAAGTCCCGCAAAGTACTCCTTGATGGCCTTGGCCCGCCGCTCGGAAAGCTTGAGGTTTGACCAACGGCCACCGTAGCTGTCGGTATAAGCATTGATGACCAGCATGTCGATGCCGGGATCCGCCTTCAGGTAGTCACCAATCATTCCCAAACGACGCTGCGAATAGGGGGTCAATTGATCGCTACCCTTCTCATAGTTCAACGCCGTGAAGGCGATATCTTCAAAGGTGTAAGGCAACAGGCTTTGTAGGCACATCAAAAACGATTGGTAGCGAGGGTAGAAGCCAACGGCCGACACGGAAACCTGAACCGCCTTGCCGCTGTGATACCAGTCGCGGAACACAAATGCGGGGAACCGCCCCTGCTCCAACTCCCCGGCCATGGTCCAGGCTGTCTTTCCCTCGACCAGACCATCGAACTGTTTGTAAAACCGAATGGTCGCCAGCCCGCTATCGGGCACGCCAGGACGCCAGCGCGGCGAAGATGAGCGCAGGGTAACCGTCTGAACTTTGGCATTCGGACGCAAGGGTCTCAGTTCAAAATCAAGATTGATCTGCTTGCCCGCCCGACTGATGAAAGAGCCGCTGCCATAGCCAGGAATGAAATGCTCGAGACGACACTCCAGTGCCGAGTCACCGGTCAGGCGCCAGCTCGACTGATCCAGCGAGGCACCATATTCCAGCGTGGCGGCCTGGGTAGGGATGCCAGCAAACATACTTAATAAGCCACACAGATACCTGTACTTCACGGCCGTCTCCTCTTCCTGATTCACTCCTCTATCGGCCTGTTGAACCAATACTTTAGGTTGAATTTAGCGAAGTCGAGAATCATTGCAGCCATGGGCAATGCAAGCCACTTCTGCCATAATACGCCGTCTTTGACCCTGATAAGACTCAAAAAAACCACTCTATAAAGAATTACCCGCGGGAAAGGAGTAGTCCCATGCGCAAGAGAATCATCCAGATCGAGGAGAGACCTTCTCTGCTCGAAAGTATCCCCTTGAGTTTCCAGCACCTGTTTGCCATGTTCGGCGCCTCGGTGCTGGTACCCATGCTGTTCAAGATTGACGTTGGTACCGTGCTGCTGTTCAACGGTATTGGCACCCTGATCTACCTGTTTCTCTGTCAAGGCAAGGTACCGGCGTACCTGGGCTCTAGCTTTGCGTTCCTCTCCCCGGTGTTTGCCGTCATGGCTGGCCACGACTATGAAACCGCCCTCGGTGGCTTCATCGCCTCGGGTCTGCTGTTCATGTCGGTCGCGACTCTGATCAAGATGTTCGGTTACAAGTGGATCAACGTGATTTTCCCGCCGGCAGCAATGGGGGCCATCGTCGCCATCATTGGTCTGGAATTGGCTCCGGTTGCCGCAGATATGGCCGGCCTGACCGCCAAGACTCTGGATGCCAAGGTAGTCGGCGTCTCGATGCTGACCTTCGCCGTGGTGGTCTTTGGCTCCGTACTGTTCCGGGGTTTCCTCGCCGTCATCCCAATCCTGATCGCTATCATCGTGGGTTACATTGCCGCTTGGCTGTGTGGGCTGGTTGATTTCAGTCAGGTCGCACAGGCTTCCGTGCTGCAGATGCCAACCTTCTACACGCCGAAGCTGGAGTGGACCGCCATTCTGACCATTTTGCCGGCAGCCTTCGTGGTCATCGCCGAGCACATCGGCCACTTCATCGTGACTGAAAAGATTGTCGATCGGCCCTTGATGAAAGATCCGGGGATGCACCGCTCACTGATGGGCGATGGTTTCTCAACCGCCCTTTCTGGCTGTTTCGGCTCGGTACCGACCACCACCTATGGTGAGAACATCGGCGTCATGGCCATTACCCGCGTCTATAGCGTCTGGGTCATCGGTGGTGCCGCCGTTCTGTCGATTCTGCTCGCCTTCTTCGGCCAGTTTACCGCTGTCATTCGTACCATTCCGGTTCCCGTGATGGGCGGCGTCTCCTTGCTTCTGTTCGGCGTGATCGCCGCCTCCGGTATTCGTATGCTGGTCGAATCCAAGGTCGACTACAGCAAACCCAAAAACCTGATCCTGACCTCCATCGTGCTCATCATCGGCCTGTCCGGTGCCCACCTGGATCTTGGTAGTGTCAGCCTCAAGGGGATGGCTCTGGCAACTCTGCTCTCCATCGCGGTGAGCCTGCTGTTTGAACTGTTCGAGCGCCTGGGCTGGATCAGTACCTATGACATCATGGAGCCATAATCGGCTCCCTTTATTCTTCAAAAGTTAGTTATCGAGTGTTGTGGATGAGTGAAAGTAGTGTGGTACCCCCCCTGAAAGCCCGCTTCCGCGGGTACTTCCCGGTGGTAATTGATGTGGAAACGGCTGGATTCAATGCCAGAGGGGATGCTCTGCTGGAGATCGCCGCCTGTACCCTGACCATGGATGATGAGGGCTGGCTGCGAATTGATGAGACCTTCCATTTTCATGTGGAGCCATTTGAAGGGGCCAATATTGAGAAAGCGGCTATCGAGTTCAACGGCATCGATCCCTTCAACCCATTACGCGGTGCCGTCTCCGAAAAAGAGGCGCTTGGCGCCATCTTCAAGGGACTACGCAAGGGGCTCAAGGAGACGGATTGCCATAGAGCCATTGTCGTGGCGCATAACGCCGCCTTCGATCATGGTTTCCTGATGGCTGCCGCCGATCGTGCCGGGCTCAAACGCAATCCGTTTCATCCATTCGCCACCTTTGATACGGCGACCTTGGCAGGCCTGGCCCTTGGCCAGACCGTGTTAGCTAAGGCCTGCATGGCAGCAGGGATCCCCTTCGATAACAAAGAGGCTCATTCAGCACTCTATGACACCCAGAGAACGGCCGAGCTGTTCTGTCATATTGTCAATCGCTGGAAGTCCCTTGGCGGCTGGCCACCCCCACTTGTCGAATAACTCAGTACCAAAGACCAGCCCTCGCGGGCTGGTTTTTTTTGGATCCTTCCTGACTCGCTGACATGAAGTCACCACCAGGTGGCTTCGCCAGACTTACTACCAGGTAATCAGATCCGCTAGAGACATTCTAATTGGTGGATTTTCCTCTCGACTTTCGCCAATTTTCCAGCAAACTACGGCGCTAATTTTTACCCTAACCCTATAGAGACACTCACCGATGAATCCGGTCGTTATC
>JAGOXX010000052.1 GCA_018059485.1 Aeromonadaceae bacterium
GACGAGCCAGGGCTGGAGCCACCTCCTCCTTGCGACTGATGGTTTCACCGGGAATGCCGAAAGCCGATGCCATGCAGACGAAATCCGGATTGTCGGTGAGTATGGTCTCGCTGTAGCGACCATCGAAAAACAGCTCCTGCCACTGCCGCACCATGCCGAGGCGCTGGTTATCGAGCAGCACCATCTTGACCGGCAATTGAGCCCGACGCAGGGTACCCATCTCTTGCACATTCATCATGAAGGAGCCATCCCCGCTGACCAGCACCACCTGGTCGTCCGGCCGCGCCACCTTGGCACCAACGGCCGCAGGCAGACCGAAGCCCATGGTGCCGAGACCCGAGCTGGAGATGTGATTGCGGGGCGAGGTGAAGGTCATGTGCTGGGCAACCCACATCTGGTGTTGGCCCACATCACAGGCCACCACGGTATCCGCTGGCAGCGCATCACTCAGTTGCTTGAGCAGCAGAGGTGCATAGATGCGGTCGCCCGGATGGTCATAGCGCCAGGGGTTCTGCGCCCGCAATGCCTGACAGTGCTGTTGCCAATCGCTCACCGCCAACGGCATGGTCAGGGCCGGTAGCAGCTGCTTCAGATCAGACTGCAGGCTGACATCGGCTGCCCGCCGTTTACCAATCTCGGCGGCATCGATATCCAGATGGATCACCTTGGCTCCGGCGGCAAATGCCGAGAGCTTGCCGGTTACCCGATCATCGAAACGAGCGCCCACGACCAGCAGCAGATCCGACTGCTGCACTGCCAGATTGGCCGCCTTGGTGCCGTGCATGCCGAGCATGCCCAGAAAGCCTGGTGCGGCTGGATCCAGAGTACCAATTCCCTTGAGTGTGGTGACGGACGGGATGCCGGTCGTGGCGGCAAAAGCGCGCAACTCATCCACTGCATCCGCCAGTTCTACACCACCGCCGACGTACAGGATCGGCTTCTTCGCCGCTGCCAGCAGGCGACGCGCCTCGGCCAGCGCCAAATCGCACAAAGGCGCAGACTCATCGACCAGATGCATGGCCGGACGCGGCTCGACCAGCGCCAGTTGCACATCCTTGGGCACATCGATGAGGACAGGGCCGGGACGGCCGGAGCGGGCGATCTGGAAGGCTTCGGCAATCACGGCACCCAGCTCGGCCGGGTCGGAAACCAAGAACGAGTGCTTGGTGCAGGAGAGCGACATCCCCAGCACATCAATCTCCTGGAACGCATCGGTGCCAATGAGTTCGCTAGCAACCTGGCCCGTGATGGCCACCACGGGGATAGAGTCCATCATCGCATCGGCGAGCCCCGTGATCAGGTTGGTCGCTCCAGGGCCTGAGGTCGCGATACAGACGCCGACCTGGTGGCTGCTGCGGGCATAACCAATCGCTGCCATAGCTGCGCCCTGCTCGTGACGACAGAGCAGATGGGGTATGCCACCGTCATAGAGCGCATCGTACACCGGCATGATGGCGCCACCCGGATAACCAAACACCTGGGTAACCCCTTGCTGATGCAGTGCGTTGACTATGTACTGAGCCCCGTTCATCGTTCACTTCCTTGTTTTGCTGCCATCACTGGCTGAAAAAAAACCCCCGAGCGGTTGAGCCTCGGGGGTCGTTTGCTGCGCTTCTGGATTTTTGGTCTCTATCTGCTGCCAGCCAATCTCGCCCCGAGCGGTGGAATAATCACCACCACTAGGTCCACGATAATAATGCTGACGACGACGACCAATTTACGCATGAAGAGTCCAGAAACCTTGATTCTTGCCGCTCCGAGCGGCATCCGGCCTCTACAACTAGCACAGGCTTTTTTTTAACACAACCATTTTCTGTGTGACATTCGGCTGAAAACCACCAGCTGACAGGCCGCAAACCAATACTAAACTCTACAACAACAAAGCATGTTGGAATTTTATTTCACAGAGTCGATGAATCATGTCATTAGCTGTTGTTTTTAGCAGGGCCAGCCTCGGCATCGATGCACCGCTTGTCAGCGTCGAAGTTCACATCAGCAATGGCCTACCAGCCTTCACCATAGTCGGGCTACCCGAGACCTCGGTCAAGGAGGCTCGCGACCGGGTGCGTAGTGCTCTGTTGAACGCCAACTTCACCTTTCCGGCGGCCCACATCACGGTCAACCTGGCTCCCGCCGATCTCCCCAAGGAGGGCGGTCGCTTCGATCTGGCTATCGCCATTGGCATTCTAGTCGCCTCACGACAAATCCCCGGCGAGCGACTCGCCCAGAGCGAGTTCATCGGAGAATTGGCGCTGACCGGAGCCACCCGTCCAGTCATTGGTGCCCTACCCGCCATACTTGCCGCCCACCGAGCCCAACGACTGCTGGTGCTACCAACGGCCAATGGTGCCGAAGCGGGTCTCATCACCTCGGCTCAGGTGCACACCTGCGATAGCCTGTTACAACTGAGCAGCTGGCTCGCCGGGCAGGGCGAACTACCGCTGGCCCTGACTCCTCAGCAGATGCAAGCAGACACCACCCAGGCCGACCTGCAGGATGTGATCGGTCAGCAAACGGGCAAGCGGGCACTGGAGATCGCCGCCAGTGGGCAACACCATCTGCTGCTACTCGGACCGCCCGGAACTGGCAAGAGCATGCTGGCCAGCCGATTACCCGGCATCTTGCCACCTCTAGCCGATGAGGAAGCCCAGCAAACGGCAGCAATTCACTCGATAGGTGGACTTGCTCGTGACTGGTCCCATTGGCGTATCCGGCCATTTCGCTCCCCCCATCACAGCGCCTCGGCGGTTGCCCTGGTCGGCGGCGGCAGTCAGCCCAGGCCCGGCGAAATCTCGTTGGCCCACAACGGGATCCTCTTTCTGGATGAGTTACCCGAATTTGATCGCCGCGTGCTGGACTCGCTGCGTGAGCCGTTGGAAACCGGCAATATCACCATCAGTCGGGCAGCACGCCAGGTGGATTACCCGGCCCGTTTTCAACTAATTGGCGCCATGAATCCCAGTCCCTGTGGCCATGTCGGTGATCCGCAACAACGAGCGACTCCACAGCAGGTTCTGCGTTATCTGGGCAAGTTGTCGGGGCCGTTTCTCGATCGCTTCGATCTGACCATCGAGATCCCCTTGCTGCCGAAAGGTTCTCTCTGTGGCCCCAGCGATCGCGGCGAGAGCAGTGCCATCATCCGTCAGCGCGTCATCCAGACCCGGGAAATTCAACTGCAACGCTGCGGCACTCTCAATGGCCTGCTCGATAGTCGACAGATAGAGCGGTATTGCTACCTCAATACCCAAGATGCGCAATTCCTTGAGGATGTCATTCATCGACTCGGTCTCTCACTGCGCGCCTGGCACAAGATACTGAGGGTTGCCCGCACCCTGGCCGACATGGCGCAAGAGGCGGATATTCAACGTCAGCATCTGGCCGAGGCTTTGGGCTATCGCGCCATGGATCGCTTACTGCGCCGCCTGCAGGCACCCTGAGTGCGGAACAACCGATCCGTAGGCCCTTTCCCCGATTTGGTACGAGAATGTGGTCGGAGTAGACAAATTCACAAAAAAGGCATGGTATATGCCGCACTGAGGGCCCTCTGCAAACGGAGCTGGAATCGCCATGAGCCCACACCCAGGGCTCGATGACGCCATACTGGCTACTACCCGTTGGTTCGAAAGGCTCTCTGCGTGAGTTCCGGCTACCATTCTGAGCCGCAGGAATCCGTAGTAGGCAAAATCAGACTTCGAGCCGCAATTGCCGCCGGGATCCGTTCCATAAAGTGAACAAACAGACTCAATCTCACCATAGACGATGCGAATGCCCCGTTTATGACGTTAATGACTATGACCGCAGGTCTCGACGGCGACACGAGGCAACCATATTTCGTGGTGCCGATTTTCTGCCCCCAGACCCGAATTAAGCACGAAAATCACTATCTACTATGTTGTCGTCTCTTCCTGGATTTCTGGTCGCCATCATCAGCCTCTCGCTGACCACCATCAATACCGCCATCAACTCCTTGTTGATTGTCTTTTTTTCCTTACTAAAGCTGCTGATCCCGATTCCAGCCATCAGTCGATGCATGGGCCGCATGGCCAATCTCTTCATGCAAAACTGGTTACGCGGCAATGCCTTGGTATTGCGACTCGCCAACCGCATCGACTGGGAAATCGTCGATCACAGCCAACTCAACGCCGCTGGCTGGCATCTGATCATCTGCAACCATCTGAGTTGGACTGACATCGTCATCATCGGCGATCTGTTCCGCACGCGACTGCCGGTGCCCAAGTTTTTTCTCAAGCGGGAGCTGCTGTATGTACCCTTTGTCGGCCTGGCCTGCTGGGGTTTGGATATGCCGTTTATGCGCCGCTACAGCCGCGAGTTTCTCATCAAGCACCCAGAGCTACGGGGCAAGGATGTCGAGAGCACACGCATCGCCTGCGCCAAATTCGCGCATGAACCGACCACGGTAATTAACTTCGTCGAAGGAACGCGTTTCAGCCCCGAAAAGGCACGCATGACCAAGTCCCCCTACCAGCACCTGATGCCGCCCAAGGCCGCAGGGCTATCATTGGCACTAGCCGGATTGGGTGAGCAATTCGAGAAGATCGTCAACGTCACCCTCGCCTACCCCGATAACAGTGAGCACCCGTTCCGCGACCTGCTCTGCGGACGCATGAAGCGCATCCAGGTCTGTATTGATGAGATTGCCATCACCCCCGAGCTACGCGGTGATTATGTCAATGACAAACCCTTTAAACGAAACTTCCAGTTGTGGCTGAATCAGATCTGGCAAGCGAAGGATGAGCAGCTGACCGCCATGGCACACGGAGAGTTCAAATCGGCTTCGGCGACGAGTTCGGGAACTGAGCCATCACAAACGCCGTAAATTCCGCCGCCTGTAACTCAGAGAAGACTGGGATGCCATGCTGGCGTAGCAATGCAGCCGTCATCCCTTCGCCGGGAAGCGTACGCCCGGTAAACTGACCGTCGTAAATCAGGTGTGAGCCACAGGACGGACTCCGCTCCTTGAGCAGAGCACAACAAGCATCTTCGCGCTGACAGAGCGCCAGAGCAGCCTCGGCCCCCCGCCGGAAGGCTGCGGTCACATCATTCCCCGCACAAGTCAGAATACGGCCATCGGTCTGACATTCAGCCGGCGGCCTGGGGGTTGGTAAACCACCTGCAACCTCGGGGCAAAATGGCACCAGTCGGCCAGAGCGTTGCAACTCCGCCAATACGGGCCAATCCAGCAATTGAGACCGACCGTCATAACGAACCGCCTCACCCAGCAGACAAGCACTGACCACTATTTTCATCATCAAAATCTCATGCCATGGGCATCACAAACCAGTGCAGCCGCCGAAACAAAACGGGAGCCGCAGCTCCCGTTTCTCTCGATATTCAAGCTCAATCTTTCTTGTTCAACAGATACTGCACCAGAGCCTTGTATTCCTCGGTACTCTTGACTGACTCAGTCTTCAGCAGATAGCGACCGTTGATCACAGTGGCGGGAACACCGCGAATGTTCATCTCGGCAGTATTACGGTCAAACTGAGCAACCAGACCAGAAACCGCGAAACTATCAACCGCACCATCGTATTCATTGCCAGCTACGCCAATGCTTTCAAAGAGTGCCTTGATGTCGGCACGGCTCTGTGGCTGTTGGCGCTCTTCCTGGATTTTTTTGAAAGCGACCTGGCTAAACTTGCCTTCAACATCCAGCAGGGTCGCTACCGCGAAAGCTCGTTGCAACTCGGGTCCCATCTCGCGGCCCAGAAAAGCAACTGGATTACGCTTGAGTTCTACCCCCTGCGGCAGACTCTTCTTGAGGTCGGCCATAATCGGCTCGAAATGGTAGCAGTGAGGGCAGAAATAGGAGAAAAACTCCAATACTTCTGGTTTGGCAGTCGCCGTGGCCTTCACGACCTCATAATGTTCACCTTCCTTGAACAAGGGCGCCGCGTGCACCAGCGTGGCCATCATCAGACCAACCAACAGCATAACGATCTTTTTCATGAAATTTCCTGTCATTGTGAGATTCCAGGGCCCAGATGACCCAGTAGTCGCAGCACAGACTATTCACTCAATGATATGGCGTCAATGATAACGGAGGGGCTTTGAGACGAGTTAGCTGTTCAGTCAGCTGCTGACGCTGCGTCAACCAGAAGGAGTCATCATGAAACCAGGGAAATGCCTTGGGAAAAGCCGGGTCTTCCCAACGCCGATCCAACCACGCCAGATGATGAATCATCCGGGCGGTTCGCAGCGGCTCGATGAGACGCAATTGGGAAAGATCAAATTCACAAAACTCTTCGTAGCCCGCCAACAAGGCATCCAGTTGCATGCGCTGATCAGCCTCATCACCAGATAACAACATCCACAAATCCTGAATGGCAGGCCCCATCAGACAATCGTCCAGATCGACCAGCATGGGGCCGTCACGCCAGAGAATATTGCCAATATGGCAGTCCCCATGAATCGGGATCTGGGTAACAGGTTGAGCTAACAGCGGTTGTAACATGGCAGATAGAGCCCCAAGCAACGAGGATAGATCGCTACCTAGAGCCTTTGGCCATGGGGCGTTCTGTATCAGACTCGCCACCGGCTCGGCGACAAAGCGTTGGTGGGTGTAAGAACCGCGCGCCGCTAACGGCATAGCCGAACTTAAACTGTGCCAGAGGCCTAACTGGTGCCCCACCATTTCCAGCTGATCCAGATTATCTGGTTCTAGGTGCCGGCCACCCACGCTCGGCCACACGGCAAACAAGAAGCCTTGATAGCGATGAAGCGTTGCGCCATTAAATACCAAGGGAGTCGCGACATTGACGTCATTTTCACTCAGAAAAAGGGCCAGTCGATGCTCTTCAAGGATCTGCTCGCAACTCCAGCGTTGCGGCCGATAAAACTTGGCCACATAACGTCGACGATCCTCAGCCAAGAATTGATAGACTCGATTTTCATAGCTATTCAGTGGCGTTAATCCAGACTCCAAATAGAGGCCAACCGATGCCAGTGCATCCAGGATCAGATCAGGGGATAACTCGGCAAAATGGAACTCGCTCATTTGGACTCCCGCCACTCATGGTTACTTGATGATGCCACGAGCTCGCAGCAGTGCATCCTTGAAGTCAGGGACACAGTCTTTAGCCAAACCAGGAATCATCTCCTGCTGGCCTTTATCACGCATCTTTAGCTGATAAATCAACATGTCATCACTCAGTTCAGTCAGCGGGCCAGTAAAACCGGCCTCTTGGGCAATCTTTCCCACAAACTGCACCAGGCTCAGATCCTGCTCCGCCAACCAAGCGGCTTCCAGCAACTCCAACAACTCTTCAATTCGGTGACACTGCATGTTGAATACTCCTGTCGATTAATCAGCTATCTCGATACGATTTCGTCCGTTACGTTTGGCACGATACAAGGCAACGTCGGCCATTTCCACCAGTTCACTGGATGCGATCTCAGGTTCTGGCATCAGACGGGCACACCCTAGGCTGCAGGTGACCTGATTGGCCACCAAGGAGCCGATGTGTGGTAACGCCAACTTGGCTAAATTTCGTCGAACCGCTTCAGCCACGCTCAGTGCTCCAGGCAGATCGGTAAAGGGCAACAGCAGCACGAACTCTTCACCACCATAACGAGCCGCGAGATCATCATCACGCCGCAACGCTTGCTTCAAAAGGGCAGCAACCTGTCGCAAACATTCATCACCTGCCTGGTGTCCATATCTGTCATTGAATTGCTTAAAGTAATCGACATCCAGTAACACCAGCGACAAAGGGGCCGCAGCTCGCCCACAGCGACGCCATTGCACCTCGAGCTCTTCCTCAAACTTCCCTCGGTTGGCAATCGCGGTTAAGCCGTCTTGCTCGGAGGCAAGACGCAAGGTTTCCGTTCGTTTACGTAGTTGAGAAGCCATATCGGCACTGGTGAATCGGTTATGCAAACCAGCAACCTGCCAGCGCAAGATGCGCCGACGCGCCAGTTCGGCAAATAAGATGGTAAATAGTAAGATCAGCTCCGTCACAGCGGTCGTGGAGCTAGGCTCTGCCGTCAGCTCCAACCACAAGGCCAAGCTAATCGGCACGACTGCTCCATAGAAACAACTTTTGCTATTAAGCAAAAGAACTGTACAGGCCGTAATGTACAAACAAGAGAGCAAGACCAGAAGCATCCGTTGCGGCTCAGGTAGGTAGCTCATGAAGAACAGCAAGCCCATGGCCCAGAAGATGGCAGTGCATGTTGACCCGATAAAGTACTCATATTCCAGTCGGACTCTGGACACGGCTCTGTGGTACCGCCGCCATCCTAGGTGAATAGCCCGGCAACTCAAGCAAAGTAGGCTGATCGAAGACCAGGCGCCCCACACAGAGTCCGGAACCCATGGTTTGACCAGCCACGCCACTAGCAAGATAACCAGCAGTTGCGCAGGCAGAGCATATCCCCCGCTGGCATACAGGAAACTAATCAGCTCCCGCTGGACTCGATAGTTGAGTCGCTCGCTGGTCAAATTACCTCCGAGAGTCAAAATGGATTTCTATTCCAAGCCGAGACGCGCCGGTACAATTCAAGTACATCGCGTTGTCGAACAGGCAGCCCTCGCCCCAACCAACGAAAATAGAGTTCTAGCGGCGTATCAAACCGCCCCAAAATCTTACTCCAGACAATGACGCTTTTAACTTGGCGTCGAGAAATCTTAACTTGCGATGAGTGACGGAAATCCGGGATGGTATGGATGCGTCGTAATGTCAGAAGAGCCATCCCAATTGCCCACAAGCAAAATTGCCGTAATCCTTGCTCATGTTTGGGTAACTGCAGAGTAAAGGTCAACGCATCGCGCAGATGTCCGTGAGCCAAAGCCAGATGGACATCAAGAAGATGTCGCTGTTGACTCAAAGAGCAAGCAGCAAAACTCTCAGCTTCTGATTGGCACAACGGAAGCCAGCAGACCCCACGACTCGCATCCTCCCAAACATCTTTAAGAATGTTGGTCAGTTGAAGTCCCTCGCCGAAAGAAACCGCGAGGGGTGACAAAGTCGACTTCACAGTCACAACCAATGGCGAATAGACCGCAAACAGCTCCGTCAGAAGTTCGCCTACAACACCAGCGACAGAATAACAGTAGCGATCCAGATCGGCTGCTTGCGTGATGACGGCGCACTCTTGCTGGGCAGCCATGCCCTGGCTCATGATGCCAACCCCGCGAATGAGAATATCGCGCACTGCGTCCGGAAAAGAGGCCAAACGACCCAAGACCGCAGGGATGTCCGCAATCAGAGAGCGCTCCCCCTCAGAGGTCGACGCAGAGAGCAGAGAGTGAAGCCCTTGACTCCACGCGATCGAATCAATTTCTCCGGCGAGCGCCGCAAGATAGCTCAGAATATGCTTTTGTTTCAGATCGATAGATAGATCTGCATCATCCTCGATAGTATCGACGATGCGACAAAGCAAATAAGCATTACCGACCCAATCCGCTAGCGGCATGGGAAGTAATGGGATGGTCAATGCGAATGTCCGTGACACTTTTTGCAAATGGACCGCTTGCTGCTCGATCGTTAACATGCAGCCTGCCTCTGAATAACAAATGAGGAGCAAGTCTAACATTTCAACAGTGTCACTGCATAATCTGACCCGAGGCCAATGC
>JAGOXX010000053.1 GCA_018059485.1 Aeromonadaceae bacterium
TATTAAGGGCGGGACACGCCCGATTAGCCTGTGAAGTGAGTGGTGCAACAAAGCCGCCAGCAGCAGGAACCCACCGAAGCGAGTCAGGCGTTTACGCCTAACCGCCGTAGGAATCCTCGTCGTTTACTTATTCCCCCCAACTAGGAATACATCGTAGAGGCTTTTAAATAGTAATTCCTAATGAATGCCCCTCTTGCAGGGGCTTTTCTTTATCTCAAGATATGTAAAGCTATTCCATAATAATACATTCCATGTGGAGTCAATAAGATAAAGGTTGTAGTGTAAGTGGAGTCCAGCAGCAGACTGTCCGTGAAAGCTGAGTTGCTTGAGCAGAGGGTGCAAAGTGTTGAAGCTGGCGGAAACTGAACCACGCAGAAGGTGATGAAATGTTCGTAACCGTTAAGGCTGGCGTCTATACCGATGCTACTGGCGCCTGCACTGAGATCCCCGCTTTGCTGACACCAGCAGGGGTGCTGGAGCCGTTGCTTGACTACTGCCTCTATCGCAGCCACGACCGCAGCCTCACGTGGATGTCAAAGGTAAGCCGCTCCGTGCGGATGTTTCTTGAGTATCTCCAGACCAACCCTGCCGAGCGCGACACTTACCGCCTGTTCCAGAACTTCGCTCAGCGGCTCTACACCGGCACCTTCGATCGCGATACAGGGCTCGACCCAAGCGGACTATGCTGGGCACCGCGTTCACCACAGGATGCCTCGCACATCATCACCCACCTCTCAGACTTCTTCGACTGGTTGGGCGAAATGCGTCCCGCATCGGCACAGGTCAATCCGCGCTACGCCGGTGGAGCCTTCGACCGGCAGACCGATGAAGCCGCTTATCAGTATCGGCGTAGTAAAGCGTTCTTAGGGCATACCTGGGCGGCCAATGCGTCACCAACCCAGACCGGGCATCGAATTAGAGGGCAGCGCCTGCCCAAGGTTGATCGAGGTGAGCCGCCTGCCTTTCCAGAAGAGCGCTTCGAGGAGTTTCTGGTTAAGGGGTTCTGCGCAGGCGGACGCCAGGATTATCGTGGCATGCTCATCACCTTGCTGCTGCACGGTGCCGGTTTTCGGGAGTCGGAGCCATCCCACCTCTACATTCAGGATGTGTTGCCGGATCCTGCCAATCCAGCTCAGGCCCTGGTTTGCATCCACCACCCGAGCCATGGTGCTGCGCCCGCCGATTGGCGTGACGCACAAGGACGTCCCCGCAAGGGCAATCGGGCGGAGTACCTCTCCCAGAAGTTTGGCCTAGCGCCTCGCACAGACATCATGGGCCGCCTGCATGCCGGCTGGAAAGGTGGCATGCACGATGGGGCTTATTACAAGCAGGCGTACTGGTTCCTGCCGCAGTATGGCGAGTGGTTTCTACAGCTGTGGCACCGCTACCTAGTGCAGGTGGCACGCAGTGAGCGCGACCACCCCTTTGCCTTCATCAACCTCGCCCGAGAACCCGTTGGTGCCATGTACACGCTCACTCAGTACAACAAGGCCCACGCGGCAGCCTGCGAGCGCATCGGCCTCACGGTGAGCAAGGCGTTGGGTACAACACCCCATGGTCATCGCCACGCCTACGGTCGCCGACTCATGAACGCCGGCATCGACAAGGCTCTTATCCGCCGCTTTATGCACCACGCCTCACTGGAGAGCCAGGAAGTCTACACGCAGGCGAATAGCCGAGAGGCCTTGGCTGCACTGGAGGCGGCTGCGCAGCGACTATCGGCCGGACGGGTTGAGACAACTGCTACGCCGGGCCTGTTGCTGCCCGACACCATATGAACTACTAAGGATTTGCCATGCCTGAGAAGAAGAAAGCAACCTCGGCCAGCGCTGTCACTCACCCTGCGCAAAAAAAAACAGGAGTACAGCGCGATACGGACACATCCCTGGGCTGGGTCGCACGGGAGTATCCGCAGCTCGACTCCTGGCGAGTCCTGGCGGTGGAGTGGCTCAAAGGGGAAACACTCGGGCTCGGCGTGCGGCTCAGTGCGCTGGTTGCGTTCCTCGAACGCTACCTCATCCAGCAGGGTCTACCGCTTGACCCGGCTGTGCTGCTGGCGCACAACACGGTCTCGCCAAGCTTTTACCAAGTCGCCTGCCCAGATTCGGAGAAGGGTATCAAGTACAACAATTGCATCCACGCATTTCTGCACTTTGTGCTGTTGCGTGAGTTTAGTGCACCCGGCGATGACGGTCAGCCGGTCATATCACCGGCCTTCCGTAACCCGGTACCCCGGATGTCCAGCAGCTGCTTGCCCAGGCGCGATGAGAGCGTGCATTCGCCACTGCCCTACGGCTACATAGATGAGCTGCGCCAGATGCTGGCAGCGGGGCCACACTTCAGGGACTGGCAGTGGGTGCAGAGTGCACTAGGATTCAAAAGTGGTCGCCGTAAGGGTGAGGCACAGGATTGGTTTGCAGTAACAGCCGACCTAATTGACCAGAACGACCCAGACTGTGTGTGGCGCGAGCGCCCGATGACTAATGGTGTTCGCCTGGAGATGTGGAGCCCGGTACGTTGGG
The DNA here is from genome assembly GCA_018059485.1 of Aeromonadaceae bacterium. Classification (GTDB taxonomy): domain Bacteria; phylum Pseudomonadota; class Gammaproteobacteria; order Enterobacterales; family Aeromonadaceae; genus Pseudaeromonas. The sequence continues at coordinate 2,523 of JAGOXX010000053.1, forward strand.
TGGCGCTGCTGGTAAAGCTCATCCTGCCGCTGCGCACCATGCAAGTCCGTATGCTTGACTCGGGCGAAGCGGATACCTGGCGCTACGCCGACGGCGCCTGGTCGTTGAACCCGAGCCGACTCGCACAGGGTAGTGAGCGGCGTCCTCTGCAACAGGGCGTGTTTCGTCGTAGCACCGTGCTCGCCGACGGCGAGGCGGTTTCGACCGTGCTCTACATCAACACAAACAAGACCGCTGATATCGCCAAATCAGGCCCCGAGAAAGGCTATATCCTGCCGTGGTCCTCTGGCGGTCCAGTACATCAAGATGTGTTTTACTGGCTGGAAAAGCTGCGCAACTGGCAGGAAAAATACAACCCGGTCTCGCGGCGCACGTCTTGGTCTGCACTGGATGGGCGCCACATTAAGGCAAAAAGCGAGGTCCAACTCGCTGGTTATCCTGATGCGTGCTTTCTCTTTAGGATGCCTGAGGCACGAAACGGAGAGCGTCATCTGCCGGTGGGTATGGATGGGTTGGAATCAGCGTGGTTTGCTCTATTGGGTGCGTTTGAAATGCGGCTCGTTGAACGTAAGGAAACGCATCAAAATGGAGTGGCCATTTGTTTGTTGCCACCTCCTGAGAAGAGAAGGCAAGGTATTTACACGACTCTCTTCCCGCTGCACAGTCTCCGGGTCTCCCTCATCACCGCGCTAGCGCTGGAAGGGCAGGTGCCGTTCCCTATCCTGCAAAAGCTTGTCGGGCACAGCCGCCTGTTGATGACGCTGTACTATACCAAGCCGGGCGCGACGCACATCAGTGACGTATTGCTCGGTGCGGCGGAGCGGTTGGAAGCCGCCAAGGAAGAGAGCATCCATAACTTCCTGCTCGACACGGAACACGGGGCACTCCTTGAACAGGCTATCTGCAACAGCGTGCCGTCTTTGGCTGCCGCCATTCCGCAGCATCCGGCGGCGCGTAACCCTGTAGGCTGGATGCCGATGCACCATGGACTGTGTCTGGTTGGCGGCAACACCAGTGAGACTGAAGATAACAGCGCGGTGGGGGGGTGCTATAACGGCGGAGCAAACATTGGTTCTCTGTCCAATCCGAAATATGGTCCTGCCCCGGGCGGCAGCCGCAACTGTGTGCGCTGTCGTTGGTTTGTCACTGCGCCGCAACACCTGCCAGCCTTGACCGCCCACTTCAACACGCTGGCCTACCACTTCGACGAGGCGCGCAACGCCTGCATTGCCCGGGAAAACGACCTCCAGGCCCTGAAAAAGGACAAGGCTGATGCGGAAGCGGCTGGTCAGTCATTTGCCCGGCTAGATGCTTACAAGCAAGCCGAGCGGCTGTGGGAGAGCGCCATGAAGCGTTTTAGTGACTCGGCGGAAGACCTGGTGGCTTGCTGGCGGCTCATCGAGCGCTGCAAGACTGCACTCGAAGCGCACACTGGCGACAGCACGCAACTGGTAGCAGCGGGCACGTTATGCGATGTGCAGGCCGTTTTTGAGGAAACGGAGTCGGAGCTACTTCAACTGGCCGGTGTCTGTGAGAGCGTCGAGCTCTATCCAGACCTGGAGCCGGGCAAGGCGGTGTTTCGACGCAGCCAGTTGCTCGATGCCGTCCTTTATCGCGACAAGTTGCCGCCGCTGTTCATGCTGCTGAGCGAACAGGAACAACTGCTTGCCGGTAACGCCTTTATGCGCCACCTGGCGCAGCAGATGAACCCATCGAACCTGGCGCTAGGCCAACGTGAAGTCATCCGCCTGATGGATGCTGGCGAGCGGCTGAGCGAATACCTGGACCTTAACCTGGCCACGCAGCTGCCTACAGTCCGCCACACCGCTGCATTTCTGCCCGGACACCCGAACTTGGAATGGAATTAATCATGAGTAGAACAACAGATATTCACCCTGACGCCGTGTTGGAGTCACTGCTTGCCAAGGCCGAGCGCTCGAACCGTCGAAACAACCTCACCAAGATGCACGAGTTGTGTCGCAAGCAGCACGAGGCTGGGTCGCGTGACTTCTCGGTATCAACCATCGGTCGTCTGGCTGAGGCCGATGGCATCATGAAGGGCCGAGCTCTCTACAACGCCCAATCCGCCGACTACAAGGCGCTTATCGAGGCCTGGGCCGCTTACGCCGGCCCGCCCGCACCCAAGCCAACCAAGAGACTGGCCAGCCACGACTACCTGATGCGCATTGAAGACCCGGCTATTCGCTCCATCATGCAGGCCATCATCGCCGAGCGTGACAAGCTCAAGGCGCAGCTCAACACTCTCAAGGCTCACACACAGGTGAATGTGGACCGGCGCCCGTTGGGGGCAACCGTCACGTCCGCGACTGGCGCACCGGTGGCTGTGGTGGAACTGTCTGCGCAACTGACCCCCTCTGAGCGAGAGGCACTAGAGAAGGCGGTGTCGCCAGACTACCTCGAAGATCGCGGTTTGAAGGAAGGCAGCCACGGTGAAATCGTCAACGAGCGAGGCCGCACAATATTCGAGGTTGGCTTTGCTTGGGCAATTCGCAGGGTGTTGGGCGTCTGACCCATGTAGGTTTTCCGAGGCTCAGACCGCAAGTGGTGGGTTATGAGTGAAGAACTGTGTACCGGTTGCGAGATCTTAATAGGGAGTTGAGCAGAATTTGGCATTGAGCCATCAACTTTAACCAAAGAGAATTTGGTTGCACAACATTTCCATATTACACAAATACTGTATCGGCTCCCTGGTATACGAACTCATAAAGTTCTTTCCCATTGGTGGCTGAGATATGAAGCTGTGATGCATCGGCTTCACTGGAGATAATCAACATCAGGAACATCGGTAGGTCATGCGTAGATGATCGAAACAGTGACTGGATTGTGGACTTATCTTTTGGCGACGGGGTTGGATGTCGCTCATAGTGACTGTGCCATTCGCCAATGAAATGCTGCCCCCTACGAAATCGGCGCTCGATTTCTTTCCTGCCCCGGGCTCGGTCCGGGATAAAGCTGGTCGGAGTGGCGCGATCACCACCGCGAGGCAGAGATATTGCCGACACCTCTACACTGCTCCCGGCTAGGATGCGAGTAAAAAGCATGCCCCCCGATTCCTTAGCTGCCGATGTGGTTTGTCTATATCCCCACAACTGAGCGAGCACTGCTCCCGGTAAGTGCACTGTTAGCCCCAGATCTGGACAGTAGTATTTATGCCCTGACCTTCCAGCCATCGCCCCCCCCAGTGTATTCAAGCTCCACAACCCGATCGCCCGTACCAGGATCCCCAAACGCTTCAATCCATGATTCATTCCACTGCCCTCCCAGTTTAATCAGCTCCCGAGAGCTACCAAGCCACACAAAGACTGTGGGAGCAGCTTCATCGTCAATCAATGAGAGGACCACACGCGCCGCTAAGGCCTGTATGTGCGTCAGGGGGACAACGCCATAGGGCTGGAATATCCCGCCGCAGGCTGGTACCTGGTGAGTTGTTCTAGCACCTTGCCAATGGATCACCGGCACACGTAATGCCCCGACGCGCTGACCTGAACAATGATGCAAGCTGTTGAACGCCTCGGAACCACTTGGATTCACAATCACATGACCGGCCATTGCGTGAGCTTCAACCATCGCAAAAACAATGGGAGGGGCCGACAACGCATGAGACTGTGCTCGTAACAGCTGCTGATCTGTCGTCCAATCGGCGGTGCAACTGACGACGATATCTGCACGGCACATAGCCTCCAAGCAGGCGCTCTCCGCGGATGTCCACTCGTTGGCATTCGCGGTGATGGTAGCGTTTGGAAATGCACTGGCGAGCGTGGTCTTTAAAGCGGACACCTTCGCCATTCCGGCTGAATTGAGGCCCAGAACGTGACGTGAGCAATTTTCCGTCCCCAGCAGTTCATCATCCCAGAGGTCTATGGTGGTAATGCCGGACTGCAGTAGTAGTTTGGCGATTGCGGCACCGACGGATCCGCACCCGATGATGGCCACTCGATGTTGACAGAGGGCACTTACCGCAGGGTTCTTGTCTCGGCCATACACCCAGCTGTTATCCATCCGCCGGATCAGCTGCCCGAAGACCTTCATTGTGCGACATCGGTTGACTAGCACCTGCAGAGGCAATGCATCTCTAAACCCCGTCAGAACAGGCCGAGATGCCCAGTCATTCTGCTTAGGGCTTATTAGGTTTCGTTCAAATCGCAACCCGAGCACACAGGGGCCTGTAGATGTCTGCATTGTTACCAATGCGCCTGGCTGGCGAATACTGTCATTCATCAAGACATGACACAGCATCGTGGCCAGTTGTTTTCGGGAGCGTTCATCCGGGACCATCGCAAGCAGATCAGAGATGGTCGACGGATAGTCGGAGGGTGCCCAAGCACCATCGATTGCCAATAGCATCGACTTGCGGATCCCCGCCAGCATTCGTTCCCGCCGCTTGGGTTTCTTTACTCTCCGCGCTTTTACCTTTCCGTGAGGCTTCTCTCCCCTGGGTGGCACTAAAATCTGCCGGTTATCAAGCCATCGGATTAAATCAGCCTCACTGTCCGCATATACCAAGCCTGCTTTGGTGCTGAAGCAGTAGATCTCTCGACTGGCCTGGTTATTCAAGTCACATAGGCTTATCGCCTCGCTGGTGAATTGTTTGCAGTGATAAGCCCAGTAGCTCAATATTTCAGCCTGGAAGTCGCGATCGAGCTCACCCGTTACTGCTTTGCTGAGAAGGTCTTCCGCCCGAGCAAGCAGGTACACGAGGTAGGCATAGTTCGTTGTATCAATGATGGCGTTCGATGGCAGTATGCATAGCCGCCCGCTGGCTTCGACATGGGGAAGCTCGAGTGGCTTAATGTCCGGCGTGGACACGTAGACTTCCGGTATACAGCCTTCAATGGATTTATGAAACTGCAGGCGGAGCCGGACCGGGCGGCCTCGATGTCTGACATTGACTGGGATCTCCCAGCCAAATGCTGGCCCCCCGGGGCAAGCTGATAACTGATCCGCGGTTAGCCGATAACCGCCGTATGGACGGAGCAGATCAGTGATCTGCTCCTCGGCGTGTGCGCCATCAAGCATACCCGCGTCCATCATCACTCAAATTTACCGAGTTATTACCGGTCCCCGACAGCGATAACTTCTTGGGGGGATTCCTCGTCAGCCCATCACTGGTGATCCAAAACTCCAGGGGCGTTTCTTCGCCCTCTTTTTGATGGTCGGCAACGCATGTGAAGTTGGCCTTATCAGAGCCCAGGATCTTCCGATATTCCTTCATAGCCGCAAATGATGGCGGATCTTTGTCGTCGTCATGGATTGGCTTGCTGCTTGAAACAATGAACGCCCCATCTTTAGCCAGGCTCAGCGCGTTCCATGCGGCTTCAGATATTTCTGCCGTTTCATTGGCCGCCTTTTTGTCCTTCCAGCTGTCATGAGATAGTGATCGCCATGAGCAATGATGCGGGGCTTGCAGCAAGTCATATTCAAGCCAGTGCGTATGCCCATCAGCCTCCAGGTGTTCCCACAGGACATCCCAGCAGACCACCTTGGCATCTCCGCCCGTGAGAAACTGAATCGACTGCCCATCGCCCGTGATCTGATAGTTCATGATGACGCTACTTTCGTTCAGACCAAGGGCTACTTCTTGCTCCTCAATATCCGATTTTGGGGCTGGACCCAAAACCCGGGCGCGAAATACCGATGAAGACTTGTTGTTGATGCGACTAATCTCAGAATCTCGCGGGCACAGGATCTGGTGGGTGTTATCGAGGTTGCCATCTTCGTCCTCGGTCAAGATCAGGACCTGGTTACCCACACCCTGAATGCATTGCCGCTCTTGATACAGACGAATGCGACGACGGATCTCTGCGTGAAGAGCTCTGGCATCATCAGTGAGTTTGTGGTCCGTTTGGTTGGCCCGTTTAAATACGATTGGGCTCGCCCAGATTTCATTGATGAAGATCTTCTTGCTTTTGTCTGCGTAGTCTTCCGGCTTACCGAGGTAAAAGTGCTCACTGATCCCGCCGCAATGGTCGTCGTGAGGGTGAGAACAAACAAAGACATCCACATAGGGACGCCCCTTCTCATCCTTCCGTAATCGCTCGGTAAGCATTGAGATGACATCCGGATAGTCATCCCCAGCCCTGATGCGACAATCAATCAGGATCCGCTTATTGTCCTCAGTCTCAATCAGTGTCATATCTCCATTCCCAACCGGGAAGAAGGTTATTCTTGCTACCATGGCTCACTCCTCTGTTTTGGTTTTATCCTGCGACGATTCTTTCGATTCTTTCGATTCTTTCGATGCTTTAGCTGTCCTGCTGAGCTCTATACCAAACAGACTCTGGCCGAGGTCCTCCATCTTGGCCATGAACCGGTCCACATTGATCCCGGCAAAAAGAGCAAAGACCAAGTACCCATAATCTCCAGCAGCACTGTCCTGCTGGGACGCATCCAGAACAACGAGCCCAGCACGAAGACACAAGTACGCGGCCAGCCCGCAAACGGCGCTGGTGAGAGGGCGCAGGTAATACCAAGGCAACCACCTGGGGTCCCAGCTATTCCGAACGCAGCGATTCAGGTAAACAGCTCGTAGACAGTAAAGGCTGCCCCCAAGGCATCCGGTCAAAACGCATTTAATGCCCAGAAGGTTATCGACTATCCAGGAAGGAAGTCCGGAAGGCGCGTGCAGATTGCTATACACATAAAGCAGGAGACAGAGGACCAGGATCAGGTATAGAACAACCCTGACGGTCTCGGAGTGAACAGTATTTGTTGCCGATGGTGTATCTTCAGGGGTGCTCATTGACTGCCTCACGACCAGAAATGAGTACTGATGGTACCATATGAAAATCATGGTTATTAGCCTCGCTATCATGTTTTCCTGATGTGGAACTGTACATGCATACGAGCAAAGAAAAGCGCCGATGATAGTATCGGCGCTTGAGAGTTATGATGTATTACGATGTACTTTTACATATATCGCCTAAGTGCACCAAACGCTTTTCCAGTAAGGCTTATAGCTGATACATCGCCAAACTATGCTTCAATATGGAATAAGTC
>JAGOXX010000054.1 GCA_018059485.1 Aeromonadaceae bacterium
CGCATGGGGGCTCGTCTGCATCGCTCTCAAAGGCCAGCAGACTGACAAGATGCGTCACCCCCATCACCACCCCCATCATCATCAATACCGGCAGAATGCCGCCGACTTGGAATAGAAGCATCAAGCCCGCCAGCGCAACAATCAGCGCATAGGCGACCAGAGTTTTTCGTTGTCGTTTGTTCAACATCACTGTCATGCCTCCATGCACAGGCTCTACGCAACAGCCGGAGTGCCAAGCCGGGTGATGCATTTGGTTTCAGAGCCGCAGAATATGAAACTCGACATCAGGCTCGCTTGATTTTTTATGCCAACAACGCACGAGGGTCACGCTACGGAGTGAGAACCGGGGCAGGAAAGAGCAAGCATCCCAACAGAAGGGAAATACAGACAGAGAGCAGCGGAAAAAACTGGTCATCCACGGTTTACAGCGATTGAGCCCAGCCCGTCGATCGCTTAGACTTTGCGCAGATTTGTAACCGGGATCACATGATGGATCTGTTAACGCTCATTGTAGACTTTATCCTGCACGTCGATATTCACCTGCAGGCCCTGATGAATGACTATGGCCTCTGGGTCTATGCCATTTTATTCCTGATCATCTTCTGTGAGACCGGTCTGGTGGTGACACCCTTCCTGCCGGGAGACTCCCTGCTGTTTGCCGCGGGAGCCCTGACCGTTGGCACCGCTCTGGATGTCAACCTTCTGGCAGGCTCGCTGCTCCTGGCCGCCGTCCTCGGCAACCTGACCAACTACACCATAGGCCACTTCTTTGGCGAACGGCTGTTTCAAAATCCCAACTCGCGGATCTTCCGCCGCGACCATCTGGATAAGACGCAGGATTTCTTTGCCAAACATGGTGGCAAAACCATCATCATGACTCGCTTCCTGCCCATAGTGCGAACCTTTGCACCATTCGTCGCAGGAATGGGAGCCATGACTTACCAACGGTTCCTGGCTTTCAACTTCATCGGAGGCCTGCTGTGGGTCGCCTCTTTTGTCTATGCAGGCCATTTCTTCGGTAATTTGCCAGCCATCCGTCAAAACTTCACTCTGCTGATCGTCGGCATCATCATCATCTCTGTGTTGCCCATCGTCATCGGAGGTGTCCGCCAGCGCCTCAAGCGCGCCGCGGCATAAACCAATCGGCATGAATAACAAGGGCGGCCCAATGGCCGCCCTTGTTTTATGGTTTGCTACATCACAGAACTGACGTTCGCCTCGGAATCACTCTTCGAAGAAAGTGCCCCAGCCATCGTAGTCGACACCATATTTCTCGCACAACGGCAACAGGCTCTCGACTTCCGCCATGATCCGTTCCGCGTTCAGAGTGCCATCCTTGCTCGCGTCAAAACAGAAGATCACAGAGCCATCTTCCAACTCCAGCTCTTCGGCATCCGTCACTTCAAAGCCGACCTTGAAGAGATCAACAGCCAGTTTTTCCAAGCGATCAAAGTTCTGACAGGCAAAGTGGTGTTCAATCGTGTATTCAGACTCAGGATTGCTGCCATCTTCCAGCAGCTCACTGATGATGGCATCCGTCTCTTCGCGCCATTCATTAATCGTGGTCATGTCGCCTCCTCGGCGTCGTGGTTACAGCCCCGCCAACTTCTCGTCAGGCAGGTCCAATTCGTCATTGTGGTTGATACCAACACCGCGCTGAAGAACCGTCTCGGCAATGGCCTTGGCTTCTGCCAACGAGTGCATCACATAAGTTCCACACTGATACTCATTAAGCTCCGGAATATCATCCTGGCTCATCACCCCCAGTACATCCTGCATCGCCGAGGTCCAGGCTGCGGCAACCCGCTCCTCACTCGGCACACCGATCAGGCTCATGTAAAAACCGGTACGGCATCCCATCGGCGAGATATCGATGATCTCGACCCCGTCACCATTCAGGTGGTCACGCATAAAGCCGGCAAACAGGTGCTCGAGCGTATGGATCCCCTTCTCAGACAGTATCTCTTGATTGGGGCGACAAAAACGCAGATCGAAGACAGTGATGGTGTCTTTTCCGGGAGTCTGCATGGTCTTGGCTACCCGCACAGCGGGAGCCTGCATCCGCGTATGATCGACTTTAAAACTATCTAACAGAGGCATGACAAAATTCCTGCTGGATGGTGAAAATTACAAACCACATTGGCGATACTGAGCCGCGTATCGGTTGGAGCGACTCTCAACCTTACGCGCCGTATTCATCAACCAGGCTTTGCTCTTGTAGGATCCACGGCGATATCCGCCCCAACCCTCATGATAATTGAGATACTGGCGATAGGCATCCCACTTGGAGACCCCGTTCACCTTTTGCGCCTTCCAGGTGTACCAGCCCATGAAATCGATGGCATCGGCAAAGTCATCCCGATCGGCCCAACTATTACCAGTCTCACGCTGATAATCGGCCCAGGTTTCATCTTTGACCTGGGCAAAACCATACGCCGAGCTGGCCCGTCCCAGCGGAATAAACAGGAAGTAACGCATGGGCGGCTGGGCGTCGTATTTGAAACTCGACTCCTGATACATCATCGCCATCGGTACCTGAACCGGAGTGCCCCACTTTTCATTCATCTCCAGGGCAGCCTCATACCAATCACTCTTTTCACGGAAGATGGCACAGAGGTCTTCGGGATTACTCGGTCGCGAAGTACTGGTACTACAGGCGGTAGCCAACAACAAGATCGCCAGGGCAAACAGATAACGCAAACCAGATTTCCTTTCTTCGAGATAAAACAGAGGAGGCTGGCACGCCAGCCTCGCGATATCAGATAGCCTCTTCGTTCTCTTCACCGGTACGGATACGAATCACTCGCTCCACCGGAGTTACGAATATCTTGCCATCGCCAATCTTGCCGGTATGAGCACTCTTGGTGATCGCTTCAATACAACGCTCGACATCATCATCCTGAACGACCAGATCCAGCTTCACTTTTGGCAGAAAATCGACGACATATTCGGCACCGCGATAGAGCTCCGTGTGCCCCTTCTGGCGGCCAAACCCTTTGACCTCTGATACCGTCATGCCACTAATCCCGATATCACCCAATGCTTCACGGACATCATCGAGCTTAAAGGGTTTGATAATGGCTTCAATCTTCTTCATGGGGACTCCTGTAAAGACAATGGCGCAACAGCTTGGCTCCGAACAATTCGCTCAGAGACCACAGATGGGCAGTAGAAACAACAACTGGAATCATAAAGAAAAGTGCCTTGGCACACCAGCAGAGCTCAAGGGCAAACACTCGAACCGTGGGGGAACACACATGCAGCTACCGATGCTCACCGCACACCCGATCGTGAATCAATCACGCCGCCACCGAGTCGCAACGCATCAGCTTCAGCCTCATATCTCTCATTGCAATTGCCAGCGAGCCACCTGCAAATAGGGGGTGATGATACCCGTCAGCAGCAAGGGGTGCCATTGCTGATCGCCATCCAGCCAGAGCGCTTGCACCGCCACCCGCTTATATGCCGGCAGATTACCCAAACTAGCCAACGGCGGACCATCCTGAGTGCGCCAACTCAGCTGCAAGCGCCCCTCGGCGTGCCAACCGGCAGGACGCTCCCCACCTCGATCGCTTGCAATATCCTGGTAAGCAAACGCTCCAGGCTGCCGATGCAGAGTTTGAAAACCCCGCAACTCTTCGAGCTTCCCTTGAGCTAGGCGCATGGCTTCTGTATGTTGCTGACTCGCGCGCTGAGAGCGCAATAGCTGCATCTGAAGCCCCATCAAACTGGCAGCCCCCGTCAGCATGATCACCATAGCCACCAACACCTCGACCAGAGTCGATCCTCGTTCATCTCTCATCTGCTACCTCGATTGTTCATAGTTCCACAAAAATGGATCACCAGTCGCGCCAGCTAGCCGCCACTCGCACCAGGCGCCAGAAGGAGGAGGATGTCGCAATTTGGCGCTGCACCGCCGTCGATGGTGTCACACGCGCAATGATATTCGGCTCACTGAGACTGTGCTGACTGATCAGGGCACCAACCACCTGCGCATCATCAGCAATCTGCACCGATGCCACTCCCCCCTCCTCTGTCGTCGAGCTGTAGAGCACTACGACGCCATGAATGGTTTGGTTCGATGAGAGAAACAAGCCACCATCACGGATCAGCAGGATCACAGGCCCGTCCGATGAGCCGATGGAGGCGAGCGGTTCACAGCTACCCAGGATCAGAATCAGGCCACTCGACTGTTCGTCGAGCTCAGAACAGTCTTGCTGCTGCAGACTCGCCTGCTCCTCCAGCCAGCGGATTCGAGCGCCAGCCTCCTCTTGTTCAGCAAAGAGTTGGTCAAGCTCCTGTTGAATGGTTCCCAAGGTCGGCGCCGAGGAGTGCTCAGTACCGGTTGTCGAATCGTGAATGGAGGTGAGCTGGCTCAGCTGTGCTGGCGTCAGATTGGGAATCAATACCGGGATTGATGGCCAGCGCGCCATCACGGGCAGCCAACTTACCTGCTGCTGTACACTTGCCTGAGTCTGCCGACTTGCATCCTGCCCACGCGCGACCAGTGTCAGGATCGGCGATACACTTGACTCCGTGGTTTCACGCCGCCAAGTGACCCCATCCCCCAGGCGAGTGCCGGCCGCAGGCTCACTACGGCTACGCGCCAGTATTGCCATCGCCGCACCCAACCGGGATTCTGCATCAAGCTCCGCTTGGCGAAATGCGACCTCACCCTGACCATTCTGTAGCTCACTCTGCAGCAGATCCCGGGTCAACAAAGCCACCGAAGCCAGGATCAAAAGCAGCATCACCACCACCCCCAGAGTGGCAAATCCGCCCGGTTTACCAGTTGCGAAGTAGCAAACGCCTCTCATCGCTAACCTCCAACGTCGAAGAGTGAGGATCCTGCGCCACAACACGCATCGAGAGGATGTTGTGACTTGGCGCGATTGCCATCAGCTCAAATGCTGTGACGCGGTACTGACCATCTGTCATGTCCTGCCATCCCGCCTCCTGACAGGCGGCCGCCGGAGTCACGGGACGTTGCAACCAGCTCTTGACCTCCAGACGCTGACGTCCGGCATGGTAGCGATAGCCTCGGAACTCCTGCTCTCCGCCCCAGATCCCGTCACTGTTCATATCTATCGCCACCACAACACAATTCGCTGACCAATACAGACCAGGCCAGGTCGTTGGTCCGACAACAGCCCCGGCCGCCAGATAACCGGCTCGCCGCATGTCACGTTCAATCACATCGAGCAGCATCTGCACACCTTGCTGGAACCGGAGTTGCTCGATGAGACGTTCATCGAGCCGGAGTTGCGCCACATACAGACTGCTGATGCACAACACGATACCGAGCCCGGACACCATGGCGACCATCAACTCGACTAGGGAAAAACCGGTCATCGGCGATTTCAGCATGGGGCGACTCCCGCCATCCCGCTGGCATCCGGTGAGCAGATCCGTAACCGCCCATAACCGCTGCTGCGAACCATCAGCTGCCGAGTCCCGGAGCGAAAGAGGACATGGCCAGCAGACAAGCCTGCGCGATGACGCTGGAAGCCAAGCTCGCGGCCGCTGTAAGTAACATTGACCAGAGACACCAGAGGCAACTCGTGCCAGCTCAGACCGCGCACCCGACCATCTGCAGCAATGTCACACAAGGCATCACACCCTGAGCAGTCGACATCGCTGCGATCCGTGATCCGATAACACCACTGCTTATCACCAAAAAAGTAGATGTTGAGTGCGTCCGATCCCAAGCGACGTGCCTCGACTCGAGTCTGTTGAATGTCGCTATAGAGCCGACTGGCCGCCTCGCTGAGCTGTGCCGCTTGCCGCTGCTCTTGAAAACCAGGGAGTGCAACCGATAGCAGGATCAGCACGACAGCCAGGGCTGTCAGCAACTCCAACAGGGTGAAACCAGCGAATCGATACATCACTATGCCTCCGGAATCTTGGCCGTCAGGTGTCAAGGAGTCATAGAGATAGAGAGCAACGGAGGGGATGACAATGGCCATATCTAGCAGAGGAACCAGCTTGTTCGAGGTGATGCTCACCCTGGTGATCATCGGGATCCTGGCAACTGTCGGCTATCCCAGCTTCAGCCAGTATCTACGCAATAGTCGGCGGGCGCAGGCACAAACCGATCTGCTGGTGTTGCAGTTACGGCTGGAAGAGTACCGCCTCAACCACAGCGGCGAGAGCCCAACGCTCGCAGCCCTAAGCGCCGATCTCAGCGCCTACTATGACTATCAACTGCAAGTCTCTGCGCAGTACTACAAACTCACAGCCACAGCGCGCCCCCAGAGCAGCCAGCAACAGGACACGGGCTGCACGACCTTGATGCTGGATCAGTGGCGGCAACGCAATCCGGCAACCTGCTGGTAACATCACGTAACCATCTGATAAAAAAACAATCCGATGTAAACAATCGAATAATTTGCCATTTCGCGAGCCGGGATCGCATAAAAATGTGACTATTTACCAGCAGCCTATTCCCTATACTCTGTATGATAGAAGCATAAGTAGTATTTCTGATATAAGTGATAGCGCAGTGGATAACGCGATAGGGAGCGGTAAGGGATGAGCCACAAAGCACAACAAACAGGGCACGAACGCGAGTTTTCTCGGCAACACAATCTGATATCAACGACCGATAGTCAGAGTCGCATTCTCTATGCCAACGAACATTTCTGTCAGATTGCTGGCTACAGTGCCGAACAACTGGAAGGCGAATATCACAACCTGGTCCGCCACCCGGATATGCCAAAAGCCGCCTTTGCCGATATGTGGTTACACCTCAAGGCCAAAAAGAGCTGGATGGGACTGGTCAAAAATCGCTCCAGCAATGGAGATCACTATTGGGTGAATGCCTATGTCACCCCAATTCTCGATGCCCAGGGTAATCTGCTCGAGTATCAATCGGTTCGTACGGCTCCAGAGCGAGAAGATATCTCCCGCGCCGAGCGGTTTTATCAAGCCCTGAACCAGGGGCGCATACCAAGTGCCCTGCGTCGTCGCTGGCCCGGAATTGGCAGTCAAAGCAAGTTGTTGCAACTCATGCTCCTAGGTCTGCTCGTAGCCGGATTCTTCTTCCCCTCGCCGCAGCTGGCCGCCGCGGTTGGCGTTGGCCTGATCGTGCAATGGAGCCACACCTCCTGGTGGAGCCGCCGCTTACGGCAGCTAAATACCGAGGCTCGCAAGCAGATGCTCAGCGATGTGACCTGCGTGCTCTATACCGGACGAAATGATGAACTGGCCGCCATCGAGTTAATGCTGCGCATGCGACAAGCCGAGCTCCGAGCCATCGTCGGACGGTCTGGCGATACCAGCAACATGATTTTAGAAACCGCCGAGTCAGACATCGCCAACATTCAGTCGATCACCCAAAACCTGGAGCAACAGCAAGCGGAAACTGAGCAGCTGGCAACCGCCATCGACGAGATGAACATCTCCATCCATGAGGTCGCTGAAAATGCGGCATCGACATCAGAATTGGTCGCGGCCGCCATGGACAACGCCAATAGCGGTCGGCAGAGCGTCGATCAGACCATCACCGCCGTCAATAATCTGCACGACGAGCTGACAGAGACCACACGAATCATCGGTGAGTTGGCTGCCAGCAGCCAGCAGATCGAACAGATCCTGGATGTGATTAGCTCGATTGCCGATCAGACCAACCTGCTGGCACTCAACGCCGCCATCGAGGCCGCCCGAGCCGGTGACCACGGCCGAGGATTCGCCGTCGTTGCCGACGAAATCCGCTCACTGGCCCTGAAGACGCGGAGTTCTACTGCCGAGATCCAACAGATGATCCACGGCTTACAGGCAACAGCCGACAATGCATCCCGGACCATGGAGTCTGGTCGCGTAGGTTCCGTCACCTGTCGCGAACGGGCCGCTCAAACCGGCGAGCAGCTGCATCGCATGCAACAGATGCTGGAGCGAGTAACAGATGCCAGCCATCAGATTGCCGTCGCCGTTGAAGAGCAAGCCTGTGTCACTGACGAGGTAAACCGCAACATCCACAACATCAAACAGTTTGCCGAGATCAATACCGACAAGAGCCATAGCGCAGTGAATCGCATCGGGCTGCTGGTCGAGCGACTGCAACAACTGGGGCGGTTAATTCAGCAATTCCAGCGCTAAACGGGATCTAGCCATTGTGGCATGGCCTTTGCTTTGAATGAGTCTAGTCCTCGCAACGTCAAAGGCCATCCCCATGAAATATTGGAATACACACTTCAGCCAATTTCAGGCATTCAACTGGCTAATGGCTTGGCTTCTCTTGTGTAGCAGTGCCATTTTGCTCTTCCCTGCAGAGAAACTAGGGCCCGCAGCGGCTACGTGGCTACATGCCTGCAGCCTCTACCTCTGGCTCGCCATCCTGGTGGCTGGATCCTACTTCCTTAGCCAATTGATACTGATAGTGCTCGATCTGGCGCGGGCTCTCTACCTGGAACATCAACAACGCGGAAAGTTAGAGCAGATGATCCGCTGCCTGGATTTCAGTGAGCGAGCCATTCTCCGAGAGTTTGTATTGCAGCGCAAAAGCGTCATCAAATTGCCAGTGACAGAACCTGCCGTCAAAAATTTGTTGGAAGCCGGTGTCCTGACCTATGCCTATGGTCAACCATTCTCGGAAGATGACATCATGATCAAGGCGTTGATGATCGCACTGCCCGCTCGACCGCTCATCACCTACAAGGCATTAGGCTTGAGCAAAGGGAAGATGAGTGAAGAGCAAATTGGCCAGATCATCAGTTCCAGACCGAAATTTGCCAGCAAAGGGGCCAGCCGATAAGCCACGCGGGAATGGAGTGACAATGGCCGGGAAAACCCGGCCTTTCTTATTTATGCAGTCCGATCTTTCAGATACCCCATATAGTCGGGAATATCGACCGAAATCTTCTGATTCATGTGCGGACAATCCATCAGGAAATCGGCTGTTGCCTCGTTGGTCGCCATCGGAATATTCCACACAGCCGCCAAACGCAGCAGGGCTTTCACATCCGGATCATGAGGTACTGCATTCAGGGGATCCCAAAAGAAGATCAGCACGTCAATCTTCCCCTCGGCAATCATAGCCCCCAACTGCTGATCGCCCCCCATGGGACCGGAAAACAGGCAGGTGATCGGCAACCCTGCTTCTCGGCTCAAAATTGTACCCGTGGTTCCCGTGGCATAGAGATGATGTAGCTTCAACTGTTCAGCCCGGATCTTGACCCAACGGACGAGGTCCATCTTCTTGTTGTCATGGGCGACTAAAGCGACACGCTTATGTGCAGCCATCTCACGACTCACCGTTGCTTGCATGAAAAACTCCTTATGAAAACGTTCACATCTAGTTACCAGATCCCGGATACAAAACCAAGCTTTTGCACCACAAAAGAAAAAGGGCGACCGAAGTCGCCCCTTTTTCTGCATGCGCAGTTAGTCGATATTACTCGATAACCTTGGCAACAACGCCGGCGCCTACAGTACGACCACCTTCACGGATTGCGAAACGCAGACCTTCGTCCATCGCGATCGGGCAGATCAGGGTTACTACCATCTTGATGTTATCGCC
>JAGOXX010000006.1 GCA_018059485.1 Aeromonadaceae bacterium
AGCCATTCGGGGTGACGATCCGGTATAAACTGGAGTAACCAGAGGGTGTCGTTCCGAGCCAATTGCACACACCCAGTCTGGCGCGTGTCCAATAAAAAATTGATTTCACGGGCTTCGTCAGCCGCCAGTTGTTCTGGCCATGGCTGTCCGGGGAAAGGGCAGATAGCATCCGGCACCAGAGTTGGACCTATGGGGGTTAGCTGACGAGTCAGCATATTCAGTCGCAGTAGCGTAGGCCCCGTACTGACATGGGGCTCTATAATGAACTCGGATGCTGGAAGTTGCATAAAATCAATGAACTATAGTTAGCTGACACTCTTTCAGCATACGCGATCTAGGCGAACTGGCAATATTATCTTGCACCATAAATTAGAATTCACTAAATTACTAAGCATTCACTATGGGAGATGTCAGAAATGAGCAAGATTGTCATCATCGGAGGCGTCGCCGGTGGCGCATCGGCTGCGGCCAGAGCCCGTCGTCTATCGGAGAGTGCGGAGATCATCGTTCTGGAGCGTGGAGAACATGTGTCGTTCGCGAACTGTGGTTTGCCGTACCACATCAGTGGTGATATTGCGCAACGCGATGCCTTGCTGCTGCAGACCCCGCAGAGTTTTAAAAAACGGTTCAATGTGGATGTTCGCACCTTTCATGAGGTTCTTGCGATTGACTCTCGCGCCAAGACAGTAACCGTCAAGGAGCTGCTGACCGAACGACTCTACATTGAAAGTTACGATAAGTTGTTGCTAAGCCCGGGGGCTGCGCCAGTTCGCCCCCCAATTCCTGGAATCGACCACCCGGACGTCCATACGCTGCGTACTATTCCGGATATGGATCGTATTCTCTCGGCGCTGGCACATCGTCATCCTCGCAATGCAACGGTTGTCGGTGGTGGCTTCATCGGGTTGGAAATGGTTGATGCCCTACATCAACGAGGTATAGCGGTTACCCTGCTGGAGCTGGGCGATCAGGTCATGGCTTCCGTTGATAAAGAGATGGCTAACATGCTCCATCAGACTCTGGTTGAGCATGGGGTTGAACTTCGGCTCAATAGTGGATTGTCTGAAATTAAGGTGGATGCAAAAGAGTCTTTATTTTGGGCGGAGCAGTCACAGGGGCAAGCTGGCAATAGCTTCGATCTGACGCTGAATGATGGTAGCCATTTGTGTACGGATTTGTTGATTCTGGCCATTGGCGTCAAACCGGAAACGCTTCTGTCATCACAGGCTGGACTGACGCTCGGTGCCCGGGGTGGCATCCTGGTTGACGAGCGGATGCAGACCTCAGATCCGGATATTTATGCCGTCGGGGATGCCGTGGAAACCCCCGAGTTTGTGACGGGTAAATCGGCATTGATGCCGTTGGCTGGCCCAGCCAATCGACAGGGACGCCTGGCTGCCGACAACATGCTGGGACGCGAAGTGACCTACAAGCGAACTCAAGGCACGGCAATCTGCAAGGTGTTTAACCTGGCGGTGGCCAGCACTGGCCTCAACGAGAAGAACCTGCTCCGCTTAGGGATGGCTTACCAAAAAATCTATGTCCATCCGGCCAGTCATGCCAGCTATTATCCGGGCGCTCAGCCAGTCAGTTTCAAATTGTTATTTGATCCACATAACGGGCGTATCTTGGGGGCTCAGGCGGTAGGCAAGGATGGGATCGATAAACGAATTGATGTGCTTTCGGTGGCGATGCGGGCCGGGTTAACCGTGATGGATCTAGAGGATCTGGAGCTGACCTATGCGCCCCCCTTTGGCTCGGCGCGGGATGTCATCAATCAGGCAGGCATGGTTGCCAGCAATGTAGTCAAGGGGGATGAACTTGTCTGTCATAGTGACGAGCTGCTGGCCTTGCGCCCCGATCAACTACTGCTGGATGTGCGTAACCCGGATGAATTGCAGACCTCAGGGGCGTTCCCCGGGGCCATCAACATACCGGTCGATGAATTACGCACACGGATGAGCGAATTACCCGAGGAGAAGGAGATCCTGGTTGCCTGCCAGGTTGGCTTAAGGGGTCATGTGGCTTGCCGGATGTTGAGTCAATCCGGGTTCCGGGTGCGGAATCTCTCGGGGGGCTTCAAGACCTATCAGATGGTAACGGCCCACTACTGATATAACCCTCGCGTCGTGGAACTCCTGCCGAGTGACAAAAAGGCCTCCAATCGGAGGCCTTTTACCTGTGTTGCTGGTAATTTCACTCAGATGTCGTTGGTGGTTACGCGAACGAGTCGTCATCCGGTAGATTTGCAAAGGGATCATCCAGCTCCATCGCGCCTAGCCGAGCCTCGGTAATGAAACGGGGAGGCTGTCCTTTGAGGCCCCAGACGGAGAGTTCCCCGGCCAAAAACAGGTGGCCTGGGAAGGATTCATCATCGGTCCGAAAGTTGGTCAGACAACTACTGTCAAAGTCGAGTGGATGAATGGCAAGGACGGGGCGTAGGGCAAAGAATAGATCGCGCGTTAAGTCGGTGCCTAGGCTCACTGGGCGGCGATCCGCATCAAAAAGCCAGGTACCCTCGCCCTGCATGTTGTTGAAAAAACCACCGTTATATAAAAAGTGTTTTGCCAGGCAGATAGCATCCATGACCCCTATGCCGGCATGCTCGGGTTTAAGGCGCCAAAA
This sequence comes from Aeromonadaceae bacterium, assembly GCA_018059485.1. Taxonomy (GTDB): domain Bacteria; phylum Pseudomonadota; class Gammaproteobacteria; order Enterobacterales; family Aeromonadaceae; genus Pseudaeromonas. The sequence continues at coordinate 2,626 of JAGOXX010000006.1, forward strand.
TGCCAGCTCCTCAATCTGAGTCAGGCTTAACCAAGGGGTGATTGTCTCTGCTGGCGTAATCTTGTCCCAGAGCTTCTGGATACCGAGCTGGATCTGTAGGGCGATGTCACTGAGCTGCTCGATGGCCTGTTCGGGTCGCATGCCCTGATTGGAAATCAGATGGTTGACGGCGATAGCTGCCTGGAGGTCGTCGCTAGCTACAGGTTCTGAGTGGTGGAGATTGGCTGTCATTGGCTGGTTTCCTCGAATCGGCAAGGGCGAAAAAACAAACGGATTCATATGGCTGAGCATATATCACGCCATTGGATTACCAATAAAAAAAACTAGGCAACAGCGCAGATGTTTTAGCTTCTTCACAGATGGACAAGGTTCGCTTAATTGAGCTTCGTGTAGTTATCGAGAATTTTTTGATATTCACCGTTTTTTTTCATCTGACGCAGGGTCTGATTGAAGGCTTCGATAAACTCTGGCGATACGCTTCGTTTGCTGAACATGAAAAACGCCGGAGCTGAGTAGATAGTGAGCTCGGCCGCTTTGACCTTGTGCTCCAGATGATGTTGTTTCAGTCCCCAGGTGGTTGCCAAACGGTCACCGAGAAAGCCGTCGATGCGTCCTTTTTGCAACTTGGCATAGTTGGTCTCTTCGGCCAGCACTTTCTCTACATTGGGTTGATGGCGATAGGGTTCAAATTCCGGGCCATAGAAGAAGTCCTTGGTGACGCCAATCTGGAAGCCAGAAGCCAGCAGAGAGCCAATATTACTAGCCGTTATCGTCTGTTCGGGGCGGATCCACAGCGTGACTGTGCTCGGGTTATAAGCATCAGAGAAATGGGCGATTTTCGCGCGTTCTTCGTTGTAGTAAGCCTCCATGGCGATATGAGCTTCGCCTTGAGCAATCTCCTGGAGCTGGCGACGCCAAGGCCGCTCACGGAATTGCAGCTGGCAGTGCATTCTTTCCGTGACCCGTTGCAATACTTCGATGGCAAAACCCTTTAGCGTTCCGTCTGGTGCCTTGTAGTGATAGGGCGGCCAGTCGTCCCAGCCAACTAACAGAGGGCTAGGGCACAATGAGTTGGCGGTGGCGAGTGGACTCAATAGCCACAATCCAAGCATGCTTGCTAAGAGTGTCACTTTCATGTCGGAAATCCCGATTTATTATTCTAAACGCATCTAATTAAATCAGAGCTATAAGAAAATTATAGGGGGTTGCTCTCAATTTGGGCATGACTTATCCCGGTATTCGTGGTCAATCTGTGGCCGACATTCAGTTAATGAGCAATCAAGCACTTTCTATCTGACGATCTATTGGGGGCATGGTGATGTCAGCGGGTAATTTCATTAATTAGCGTTTACTAATGTAATGTTGGCTCGTACAATGCCAGAAGTTCAGACGTTGCTAATTTAATGAACCGTTTGCAGAAAAAATCAGAATATAGTGAGGATAGTTATGATGTATTTCACCCCGGTGACTGCCTTGTTTGGGGGCCTCTTGTTAGGGGGCGCAGCTCTGCTACTGCTTTTGGTGCAGGGGCGGATCGCGGGTATCAGCGGCATACTTGCCGGCGTGATGGGGCCTTTCACAGCTGAATCGAATTGGCGCTGGCTTTTTATTCTGGGATTAGGATGTGGGGGCGCCATCGGTTTTTGGTTGTTTGATCTTCCTGCTCCGGATTTGTCCCCAATAAGCTGGCCCTGGTTTTTGGTTGCCGGTTTTTTGGTTGGTTTTGGAGCCAAGCTGGGCAATGGCTGCACCAGTGGTCATGGGATCTGTGGCATTGGTCGACTCTCGGTTCGTTCTATTGTTGCCATCATGATCTTCATGCTTGCAGGCATGGTCACTGTGTTCATCATGCGCCATGTTTTGGCTTAAAAAGGAGATGAGTATGCGTTGGATGTCTTTGATTTTCGGCAGCCTGTTTGGTCTTGGGTTGACGATTTCTGGAATGGTGTTACCCGCTAAAGTGCTCGGATTTCTCGATGTGGCCGGTGCATGGGACCCTTCGCTCGCGTTAGTGATGGGCGGTGCCTTGTTGGTGTTTATGCCGGGTTATCTCTTGTTGGTGAAACCTCGAGATCGTTCTGTGGTCGGCGAGCCATTTCACCTGTCGAAAAAGCGGCAGCTTGATCCTCGCTTGTTGCTGGGTAGCGCTCTGTTTGGTATCGGTTGGGGTCTTCTCGGTATCTGTCCTGGACCGGCTATCACGGCCTTGGTGACCGGGCAGTGGCAGATCGGACTGTTTGTTGTCGCTATGTTGGTAGGCATTAAATCGGCGTGCTGGTTGGAGGCTCACCTCAAATTGAGCTGAGGCTCCGATAATCAAAGGGCGCCGCAAGGCGCCCTTTAGCTTCAGGCGTTGAGGATCTTGCGGATCTCTTGAATGGAGAGTTTGTAGTGACGGGGGCAGTCACGCCAAGTAGCCAGCATGCGTTGATACTTGTCACGCATGCCGATCTCAGAGGTTAGTGACGAGCAACATTTTCCCAGCTCGGGAAAGCGCCCCTCGACATCCAGAAGAAAGCAGACGTAATCGGCTAGCTCTTTTTCGTGGCTTCTGGAATAGCCAATATAATCGAGGCGGCTGGCGGCAAGCTCGTCAGCTTCTTGTGGTGACAGGTTGGCATAAGAGACCTGCATGGCGTGATACATCTCGAGTGTATCTATCACCTCATGGCAGGTTGCTTCATCCAAGTGACCAAACTCCTTTTCCAACTCCAGCAACTGCAGGCAGTAGCCGCGCTCTATGATGGTTTGGCAGCGTTGATAGTAGGCGGCCTTCTCAGGATTCAATCGTTGCAGTATTTCATACTGGTTACTCAATACCAGTCGCTGGGCGTGGTTCATGTTCATCTATGAGACTCCTTGACGGTCGATTTCATCGACAATAATAAGATTTGAAATACAGCATTACGCGTTTCTCATTCGACAATCTTGATCTGGGTCATTCCTGATTCCATGACACTTTTCTTGCCCAGTTCCACATTTTTTTGTGTGAAGCCGACCCCATTCTCTGTTGTTTCGCGGGCAACTGCTTTACGATTGGCACACCTGAAATTGAGCCTCCTGGCCTATGTCTCGACTACTCAAAGCATTCATCATCCTGACACTCCTTGGATTGTCCGCCTATTATCTGGCCGTACTCTACCTGGCAGCACACCCCAATGTTAGTTATGCCTATCGGCTCTACTACCTGGAAATGAAGACCCGTTTCTGGAATCGAAACCAGACATTGGCCTATATTCCGGGCACTCGCTTTGACTTCACCAAAGAGAGGCCCTGGATCCTGAGTCGGCAGGGATGGTCCTTGCCCAAGGATGATGGGACTGGATCTGAATTTTTGGGGCAGGGTGGACTCTACTTCACGCTGCACCGCGAGCCGGGACCCTTGCGTCTCGAGGCCGAGGTGCGGGCATTGAAAGCGAATACTCAACTGACCTTTAGTGTCGGGGAGCGTTGGCACAGTGAATTGACGCTTCCTCACAAGGGCGCTTATCGGATACAGGTTCCAATCCCGGCCAATTTGTTTATCGCCGATCCAATACAAGTTAACTACATTGCCATGACGGGTTCGCATCCTGTGCGTTTCCAGTCGCTTCAGATTTCTCACGAGGAATAAAAAAAATCATGGATAAGAAGAACTTTACTCTGTCGCTGGTTGTTCCTGCCTATAACGAAGAAGAGAGCATTCAGACCTTTATCGATACCATCGATCAAGAGCTGGCTCCACTGCGTGATCAACTGGAGATTGTGTTCGTCAACGATGGTAGCCGTGACAAGACCCGGCAAGTCATCGAAGAGGTCATCAGTAAAGACCCTCGTGTCACCTTGATTAATCTGGCGCGCAACTTTGGCAAGGAAGCGGCGATGACCGCCGGTCTGTGTCATGCCCGTGGTGATGCCGTGATCCCGATGGATGTCGATCTGCAGGACCCTCCTGCCTTGATTCTCGAGTTTGTCCGCCTGTGGCAGGAAGAGGGGTATGACACCGTATACGGTGTTCGCGCCGATCGGAATGCTGATACGCCAATGAAGCGTTTGACCGCTGGTGGCTTCTATCGCTTGTTCAATGCTGTCTCAACCACGACCAAGATCCCGGAAAATGCGGGTGACTTCCGTTTGATGGACCGTCGGGTGGTCGAGGTGATTAAGCAGTTGCCGGAACGCAACCGCTTTATGAAGGGTTTGTTTGCCTGGGCCGGTTTCAACTCCATCGGTGTGGAGTATGAGCGTCCTGCGCGTGCTGCTGGCGAGACTAAGTTCAACTACTGGAAGTTGTGGAACTTTGCGCTGGACGGTTTCTTCAGCTTCTCCAGCTGGCCGCTGCGTATTTGGAGTTATGTCGGCGCTGGCGTGGCCATGCTGAGCTTTCTCTACATCCTAGTGATCATCACCAAGGTTATTTTCTTTGGTATCGATATGCCTGGTTACGCCTCCTTGATGAGTGTGATCCTGTTCCTGGGGGGGATGCAGTTAATCTCCATTGGTGTACTGGGTGAATACTTGGGACGTATGTTTCTCGAGGTGAAGCAGCGTCCTGTCTTTGTTGTTGAAGGTGTATATGGTCAATATTCCCGCGATGACAAGGCCGAGGAGAACAAGGCTCAATGATCAGTCGTGAGGAGTTCTGGCGTCTGTTTCGCTTTGGTCTTGTGGGTGGCGGTGCCACCCTGATCGATTTGGGTACGTCGACCCTGATGCTGTGGCGTTGGCCTCATCTGGCCGAAAATCTGGTCAGCACCTCAGCCTTCTTCGTTGCCTTCTGGTTTTCGTTTTTTGGTCATCGTTACATCACGTTCCAGAAGCACGGGGCTGTTGGCAAGTTTCTGATGGTCGCCCTGTTCTCTCTGGCGGTGAGAAACGTGTTACTGCTGGCGCTGCTGTGGATTGGCCTCAGTGGCCTGTTGCCAATCGTTATCGCCACCTTGGCGGTTACGATTCTGACCTATCTGTTGTCCCGTGTGTGGGTTTTTGCCTGACTAGGAGCTGATCCTCAAGATGCATTTGGAAAACGTAGAGGTAATCCCGGAACGCCTCGCTATCAGTCGGCGTGACTGGCTGCTGATTCTGGTCGCCTTTGTGGTTAGCCGGGTTGTGTTGTATGCCATCGGCTATTTCGGTGCCATGCATTACAATGTCGAGACTGACTTTATCGATGCGATGAATATCACCGAGGCGGTCGATGGGGATATTCAGAGCATGTTCTGCCAGTTTGACTGCGGCTGGTTTCAGAGCATTGCTGATGTCGGTTATGATACTTACCCCCACGGATTGACAACAGGCCACGCGGCTAACTGGGCCTTCTTGCCTGGCTTCCCGATGGCGGGTTATTGGGTGGGGCATCTGCTGGGCATTGGTACTCTCAATGCGTTTTATTTGTTGAGTAACCTGGCCTTTTTCTTCACCTTGCCTCTGTTCTTCCTATGTCTGCGCCAACTAGGCCAGGATCTGGAGACATCGCGTTTTGGTGTCTGGTTGTTGGCATTCTCGCCATTTTCCATCTATTTCATTGCTCCCTACACCGAATCGAGCTTCTTGCTGTTTACCTTGGCGGTATTCTTGTTTGCCTATCGGCATCGCTGGTTTTGGGTCGGCATCGCCGGGGCTCTGATGGCAGCGACCCGCAATCTGGGCGTCATGGTGGTGTTTCCTGTGGCGATCCTGGCACTCCAGGCCTATGGCTGGCGTGAGCTGCTGCGCTTTGGCGATCGCACCTGGAGGGTTTTGTTGGCGCTGTGGGTGATTCCATTTGCCCTGTTCAGCTTCATGCTCTATCTGCACCTGCACGTTGGTGACGGTTTTGCGTTCAAGAATATTCAGCTGGCTTGGGGGCGGATTTTTGATAATCCGTTCCACTACTGGCTGGATGGTTTTGAGACGGGTGGGCGTAAATACTATCTGTCGGTGGTGATCCTTCTCGGATGGACGATGAATGGCTACCTCGTGTATCAGCGTCGCTACGCCGAAGCTCTGTTCATGCTGATATGCACCATGGTGCCTATTGTGACCAGCACCAACGCATTTCCCCGCTATCTGTTTGGTCTCTATCCGACCATGCTGGTCATGGCGCTGTTCGTGCGTAACAAACCGATACTGCGGCCGTTGGTTCTGGCCTTATCTGCACTGTTGGCGGGTTATTTCACTATTGCCTGGGTTAATGCCAAGTTCTTTGTGGTCTAGGTGTTGGGTTGCAGTAATGACAAGGGGAGCCGCGGCTCCCCTGTTTTTTAAGCTGATTTGTGTTGTTGGAGATAGTCAACGACAACTTGGTGATGGTTGCTGGTCTTGAAGTCATCAAACACATGCTCGATAACACCCTGCTCATCAATCAGGAAGCTGATGCGATGGAGCCCATCAAAGATTTTACCCATGAACTTTTTCGATCCCCAGACACCAAAAGCCTCCGCAACGCTATGATCTTCATCGCCAAGCAGGGTGAAGTTCAGGCGCTGTTTCTGTTGGAAGTTTTTCAGCCGACTACTGGGATCCGGGCTAACACCCAACACCAGGGTGTTCAGCTGCGTGAGTTCGGTCTGCGTATCCCGTAGACCGCAGGCTTGTGTGGTGCAACCTGGCGTGCTGGCACGAGGATAGAAGTAGACCAGAACCTTCTTGCCACGAAACTGACTCAGGGAGACTGGTTGGCCATCCTGGTCGGGCAGGGTGAAATCCGGGGCTGGTTGGCCAGCGATTAATCGGGTCATAGGAACTCCTCACATTTTTCGAGTGATGGAAAATTGAAAACGTTCGGCACCGAGTTGTTGGCAGAAGGTGCCATAGCTCTGTTCTGCTTGCTGAGGGGCATCGGCTAAGCCTAACTGGAAGTTGGCGCGCAACAGATCGTACGGCTGTTGCTGGATGGTTTCGGAGCGCAGGGCGTGAATATTCCACCCCTCATCGCAAAAGAACTGAGTGCAGCGACTGACGATCCCTGCACCATCGCGGATCACGATTTCGGCTTCGGCCTGTAATGGATAATGAGCGACTGTGTGGGGAGCTGTCCGCTTCATCATGGTGATCAGCTCCAACTCATGGCTCCTGCGCGGGAGTGAGTTTTCCACCTGAGTGATAGCATTCCAATCCCCGGAGAGCAACATGATAAAAGTAAATTCGTTGCCGAGGATTGCCAACCGACTATCGACAATATTACAGCCACACTCGCTGACGTGGCGGACGACTTGATTGACGATGCCTGCTCGATCGGTACCGATTGCGGTGACAACAAGATGATGAATCATGGCAAATTTCCTGCTCAGTACACGATTTTGATGGTAACACAGCTGCCTCGAAGGTCTACTCCATTCCCTTGTATTTGCCGGGGTACAGACTTACCATAACGGCCTTGAAAATCCGGAGTCTCGATTGATGTTACGTGGTAGTCTCGTTGCCCTTGTTACCCCCATGGATGAGCGTGGGGATCTTGATTTTGTCTCGTTAGGCCAGCTGGTTGAGTATCACATCTCCGCCGGAACTGCTGGCATAGTGGCGATGGGAACAACCGGTGAATCGGCAACGCTGGATTTAAAAGAACATCTGCAGGTTGTCACCAAGACTCTGGAATTTGCTGGTGGCCGCATCCCGGTGATCGCCGGTTGTGGCTCTAACAGTACCCGTCATGCCATCGAGCTGGCGCGCCAGGTCAAGGCATTAGGCATCAGTTGTGGCCTTTCTGTGACTCCCTATTACAACAAGCCGACTCAAGAAGGACTTTATCGTCACTATGCGGCTGTGGGTGAGGCTAGTGGTCTGCCGCAAATTCTTTATAATGTCCCGGGTCGCACCGGCTGTGATCTCAAACCCGAGACGGTCGGTCGCCTGGCTCATCAGTTTGGCATTTGTGGCCTCAAGGAGGCCACGGGTGATTTGACGCGTCTCGAACCATTACGAGGCCTCTGTGGCGCTGACTTTGCCCTCTATAGTGGCGATGATGCATCCGGGTGTGAATTTATGTTACGTGGTGGTGATGGTGTCATCTCGGTGACATCGAATATTGCGGCATCTGCCATGAGCCAGATGTGCACCGCCGCCTTACAGGGTGACAGGGAAACGGCAATGGCGTTGAATGAACGCCTGATGCCCGTGCACCAGACACTGTTTATTGAATCCAATCCCATCCCGGTCAAATGGGCCTGCGCCCGACTGGGATTGATTGCCAAATCTGGTTTACGCTTGCCGTTGACCCTGTTGAGCCAAGCGGCGCAACAGGGCATGGAGCAGGCATTGAACCGAGCGGAGTTGATCCAGCGTGCATAAACAAAACAAGAGTGGGAAGTCAGTTGTTCTGGTCTGTGGGCTGTTCGGTATAGGCCTGTTGGCTGGTTGCAGTTCGGAACTCGAGCGCAAACAGGCCAATCATGACTTCGATTACCAGGATGCCAAGCTGGTGACTCGGCCGTTTACCGTCCCGGCTGGACTGCAAACGCCGCCGTTTTCCAATGACTTCAAGGTGCCGCCGTTGTCGAGCGCGGCACAATCTGCACCGATTGGTGGAGACATTGATGTTCGGGCACCCATCCAGCTGTTGACTCTGGTACCTGGAAGCCGTGTTGAGGCTCAGGGGGATTATTCGGTTCTTTGGTTTACCGCGCGCAGTGTCAATCAACACGTTGATAATGACATTTGGCGTCAACTGCTGGGCTTCCTGGATCGCCGGGGGATTGCCATCAGCGATCTGAACATTCAGGCGCGAACCGTCGATACCGACTGGTTCTACGCCGATGAACGACTGGATCCATGGACTCCGGCGGCTGAAGAGGCTGATAAACTGCAGGTACATCAGCGCTATCGTTTTACCATCACCAGCGATGCTGTGCGTCACCGGACTGGCCTGACGTCTCAGCTGTTAGCCCATGAGGCATTTCGTGAGGGTGATCGGGATGACACGCCACTGACTCAATTTGATCAGCGTCGTTATGCTGGGTACATGCTTAACCAAGTCGTCGCCGACTACGATCGCCAACTGCGTGCTGGCGAAATTAGGCCTCTCACGGCCAGAGCCGCGATGACTCTGGGGGTGGATGATAATGGCCTGACCGCCTGGCTGGTAGATGCTCCCTTTAGCACGACCTGGCAGCGCCTGATCACTCTGCTACCCAAGCTGAATTTTGAAATCACCAGCAAACCCGAATCCAAGGGGCTGATCATTGTCGATTATGATGAGCCGGATGCGGATTTCTGGAAGGAGCATGACCTGGAGCCGTTTGGTCTGGATTCTGGCACTTATCACCTGCAACTGGGTGAGTACAAGGGCAAGACCTCCATCACCTTGTTCGATGAGGACAAGAAGCCGGTTCCGGCCTCCGTGGTCAGCAAGATGTATCTCGGCTTGTCCAAGGCCTTTGGTCGTGAACAAGCTGGTGTGAGTACGAAATAATCACAAGGGGGCAGTCGTGCCCCTTTGTGTTATCTACCCCCAACTTACTGGAGTCAGTAACACATGGAAAAGAAAGCCGAACTGTATCGTGGCAAGGCCAAATCCGTCTATACCACCGACGATCCCAGCCGTCTCGTTCTGTTGTTCCGCAACGATACCTCTGCTTTTGATGGCCAGCGGATTGAACAACTGGATCGCAAAGGCATGGTGAACAACAAGTTCAACCATTTCATCATGACCAAACTCGAAGAAGCGGGTATTCCGACCCAGATGGATCGTCTGCTCTCTGACAATGAAGTCCTGGTCAAAAAATTGGACATGGTTCCTATTGAGTGTGTGGTGCGTAACGTTGCTGCAGGCTCTATCTGCCGTCGTTTGGGCGTTGAAGAGGGTCTGGAGCTGAATCCACCGACCTTCGAGTTCTTTTTGAAGAACGATCCCCTGCACGATCCCATGGTCAACGAGTACCACATCCGCTCCTTTGGCTGGGCTACCGATGAACAGGTTGCACGCATGAAAGAGCTGACCTTCAAGGTCAACGATGTTCTGAAGAAGATGTTTGATGATGCCGGCCTGATCCTGGTCGACTACAAGCTGGAGTTCGGCGTGTTCGAAGGCCAGATCGTGCTGGGTGATGAATTCTCGCCGGATGGCTGCCGTCTGTGGGATAAGGTTACCCGTCAGAAGCTGGACAAAGACCGTTTCCGCCAAGGGCTGGGTGGCGTCATTGAAGCCTATGAGGAAGTGGCACATCGTTTGGGCGTTAACCTCGACTGAGGTTTAGCCATCAAACAAACGTTTTCAGGCAAGCGTTTGCCCGAAGGCGGGGAGCCATGAATGGCTTCCAAAAAAATAGTGGCGCCTGAGGGCGCCACTATTTTTTGCTTGGTAGAACTCAAACTAGCCTATCAGGCGTACCTTACAGCTTTTGCCCTTGAGCTTGCCTTGCTGTAGGCGCTTGAGCGCCTTGTTGGCGCAGTCGTGGCGTACCGCCACATAGGCATGGGTATCGAAGAGATCGATCTTGCCGACATCGGCCCCTGCCAGACCGGCGTCACCGGTCAGGGCGCCGAGAATATCTCCCGGACGGATCTTGGCTTTCTTGCCGCCATCAATGCACAGAGTTGCCATCTCGGGTTGCAGCGGCTCCTGGTTGTTGCTCTTGAGCGAACCCAGATTGATCCAGCTCAAGCGACCACCGAGATAATCCTCCAGCGCCAGCGCGCGCTGCATCTCTTGCGGTGTGCACAGGCTTAAGGCGAGGCCGCTTTGTCCGGCGCGGCCGGTACGACCAATGCGATGGATATGGATTTCCGGATCCTGAGCCATTTCATAGTTGATGACGGCGGCGAGATCCTTGATATCCAGACCGCGCGCGGCCACATCGGTGGCGACCAGTACGCGGCAACTGCGATTGGAAAAGCGCACTAGCACCTGATCGCGTTCGCGCTGCTCCAGATCGCCATGCAGAGCCAGAACCGAGATGTCTCGTGCGCGCAGGGTATCATGTACCGATTGACACTCACGTTTGGTGTTGCAGAACACCACGCAAGAGTCCGGTTGAAAGTGCGCCAGGATTTTCAGCAGGGCTGAGGCTCGCGCACCGCGCTCGACCTCAAAGAAACTCTGATCAATATGACGACTATCGTGGGTAGCCTCAACGCTGACCTCGATCGGGTCTTTTTGCACCTGGGCGCTGATGCGTGCTATCTCATCGGGATAGGTGGCGGAGAACAGCAGGGTCTGGCGCCGCTTGGGGGTCTGGCGGATCACATCGACCATCACATCGGCAAAACCCATGTCCAGCATGCGATCGGCTTCGTCCAACACCAAGACTTGCAGATGCTCCAGGCTCAGGCTGCGACGATGCAGGTGATCCTGAATTCGCCCCGGCGTACCGACGACTATGTGCGGGGCATGAGTCAACGAGTCCAGCTGTGGCCCCATCGGGACACCACCACACAGGGTCAGGATCTTGATGTTCGGTGTTGCTCTCGCCAGACGGCGTAACTCTTTGCCGACCTGATCGGCCAGTTCTCGGGTAGGGCACAGCACCAGTGCCTGGGTACGATACTGCATCACCTCGAGGCGGGAGAGCAGACCAATACCAAAGGCTGCGGTCTTGCCGCTGCCAGTTTTGGCCTTGGCCAACACATCTTTACCTTGCAGGATCAGCGGCAAGGCCTTGGCCTGGATCGGGGTCATGCTCGCATAGCCCAGATCGGCCAGATTACTTAGTTGCTCGGCAGGTAACGCCAAGCTGGAAAAATCATTATTCACAAAAAAACTCGTATCGATGGGAATGGGCTGCCGCACAGACACGTGTGGCAGGCGTGGCGCAGATGATAGCAGAGTCGCGCTCTCTTGTCGGAAAAACAGCCGTTTTCGAGCGTCGATCACTACCTTAGAGCCGCGCTGAGGGGCTTCTTTCTCACAAGCTATGGCGCGCTATCGTCTGCGTACGACTCAAGGTGCGGTCGGTGGTGTCGGGTCGTTCGTATTCTTTGACGACTTCGGATCGTGATGCGGCCACTCATCCTCCTCGTCATCGTTGACGGGACGAACCTTATCGAGAAATTTCGGCACCTGTTTTTCCAGCCGTTTCATGTCCTTGATGGCATTGACAATCACACCGAGCAAAAACAGCATCGGAATGCCGATCCAGAGCCAGAGATTCATAGTGCAGATCCATGTGGAAGAGTCGGGACTATGAACTGTTGCCATAGATCCGGAAGTTGTTCGAGTATACAGGCTTTACCGGCCAGCGTGGAGCGACTCAAGGCTTGGTGCAGGCTACTTGGGGTCAGCAGGGCGGCCATCCGGATGCTGTCGGCACCATGACTCAAGTGCCATGGCTCTATAGCCACACCACCACAATCTTCGACAAAGGGTCGGTAGAAGCCAAAGCGGGCCATGTTCTGTGTCAGCCAGTGGCTGAGTTCAGCAAAATAACCCCCGGCTTCATATTCCCAGGGTTCAAGACGAAGTGATGTACCTTCGGGCAGCAGCGACGGCGCATAGATATCCATATCCGAGCCCCAGTGGTGGCGACTGGTTCCCGGTAGAGCGCTCCAGCGCAATATGGCCAGGATCCGTGCCTGGTCATTCAAGGTGTGGATGTCGAGGGGGTGGCTCTGAGCATCGAGAACCGGACGCTGGCCGTTGAATTTTTCATCCCAGATGATCTGTTGTCGGGCAAAGCTGCGGTAGCTGGAGGCCAGGGCCAAATCCAACCCATCGGCGTGTGCCGCCTGTTGCATCAGGCAGAAGGCCTGGGCAGTGGTTGGCAGTAGCCGATGAGCTGAGTCGGGGAGTTGGACGAGATGGCTCTCGTCCAGTCCCAACGCGTGTTCGGCGCACAGCAAGGTGGTTTCCATCAGGCGAGCAACCGGCGCAACATAACTTGGTAGATATCGGCTAGGGTGTCGAGGTCTGCAACCCTGACACACTCATTCACCTTGTGGATTGTGGCATTGAGCGGGCCCAGTTCAATCACCTGGGCTCCGGTGCGGGCGATGAATCGGCCATCGGAGGTGCCACCCGAGGTTGATAACTCAGGGGTTATGCCCTGGATTTCCTCGATCGCTGCCACTGTGGCTTCCACCAGATCACCGGAGGCGGTCAGGAAGGGGTGTCCACTCAGGGTCCAGGTCAATTCGTACTCCAGGCCATGGCGATCGAGAATGGCTCGTACCTGGGTCTTGATCTGCTCATCGGTCAATTCGGTGCTGAAACGGAAGTTAAACTGCACCTGAAGCTCGCCCGGGATGACGTTCGATGCGCCGGTTCCCGCGGAAATATTCGGGATCTGGAAGCTGGTTGGCGGGAAGAACTCATTGCCGTGATCCCAGACGGTGCTGGCCAGTTCGGCCAACGCCGGAGCGGCTTGGTGGATCGGGTTGCGGCCCAGATGTGGGTAGGCGACGTGTCCCTGAACCCCCAAGACTTTCAGATCACCTGTGATGGAGCCGCGGCGACCATTCTTAACCACATCGCCAAGCCGTTCGGTCGAGGAGGGTTCGCCGACCAGGCACCAGGTGATCTTCTCCTCTCGCGCCTCGAGGGCTTCGACGACCTTTGGTGTGCCGTTGATGAAGGGGCCCTCTTCATCACTGGTGATGAGAAAGGCGATAGAGCCTGAATGATCCGGATGTTCGGTGACAAAACGTTCAACCGCGACCAGCATTGCTGCAATTGAGCCTTTCATGTCGGCGGCGCCGCGGCCGTAAAGCAAGCCATCACGGATGGTCGGCTCAAACGGTGGTGAGTCCCACTTATCCAGTGGGCCAGGCGGGACGACATCCGTATGGCCAGCAAAGCAGAACAATGGGCCTGCGCTGCCGCGGCGTGCCCAGAGGTTTGTCGTGTCGTGAAAAACCATGGGCTCGATAATAAAGCCCAAACGAGACAGATACTCGGCCATCATCTGTTGGCAACCGGCATCTTCCGGGGTAATCGAAGGGCGAGCGATCAGATCACGCGCCAAGGCTAGAACAGGAGAGTCAGACATGGTGCTTCCTTGCAGTCTTGGGGGTTGGACTAGCCCAGTAAGGCTTGAAATTTAGTTTCATCGAAGCCGAGCAGATAACCCTGTTGGGTTGCGATGAGCGGCCTCTTGATGAGTGCGGGTTGTTCGAGCATCAGCCGTATGGCTGATTGCTCATCCAATCCTTGTTTTACAGCATCACTGAGTCCGCGGAAGGTGGTGCCACGAGTATTGATCAACGCTTGCCAGCCGAGGGCTGTGATGAACTGCTGCAGCAGCTCTGTGGACAGGCCATCCTTGCGATAATCGTGAAATCGGTAGTCGATGGCATGAGCGTCCAGCCATCGCATGGTTTTCTTGATGGTATCGCAGTTACGAATACCATATATCACCAGGCTCATATCGGATTACTACAGCGGTTTACGGTGGTTGGAATTCTGTCATCTGTCGCTGGGTGAGGCAAGGCTCAAACGCGCCAATGATGCATGGCATTTGCCTCTTTTATTCAAATTTTATAGTTCGGCATGACTCGGATAATTTGGTGGCTTTGACTAGCGGCAGTCCATATGGCTGTTTTTTATACTTTTGAATTCGCAGTGCCTGTTTTTTTCGCCTAACTGTGGTTCATTGCGTATTTTTTTCGTTATTATGCCGCTTCCACCTATCCAAAGTTCGGATGAAGGTAGCAGGAGAGTGACGGTTTCCCGTCCGCCGAAGAAGTAAATCTTTCAGGCGCCACCATTTGGTAAGGACTGCTACTGGACGAGCCTCTGGAGAGACCCGTTAAATCGGGCGCCGAAGGAGCAAAACCCACGCTAGTGGGTTGAAACTCTCAGGCAAAAGGACAGAGGGGATGGAGTGCTAGCCGTTGATCTATCCGCCATGTTGTCGCGTACAACTGCAGATAAGCGAGCCGGTCCGAGCCTGAATAGCTGACGGTGCCTTTGGTACCTATTGCTGTTTCCTTTGGTTCTGGCTTGGTGATGACTGCACTTCTTATCTCCTCCGATCGATTGATTATTCGACTCAGGAGGAATCCACAAACATGTTAACGCAATGGTTAACCACACTTGATAATCTGATCTGGGGGCCACCCCTGCTGGTCTTGCTGATGGGCACAGGCCTCTATCTCACACTGCGCCTGGGACTGCTTCAGGTAGTCCGTCTGCCGTTGGCACTCAAGCTCGTCTTCTTTCCTGCCAAACACGATGACAAAGCGGGTGATGTCTCCAGCTTTGCGGCTCTGTGTACCGCGTTATCGGCTACGATTGGTACCGGTAATATCGTCGGGGTTGCCACAGCTATCAAACTGGGTGGCCCTGGCGCGCTCTTCTGGATGTGGATGGCTGCGTTTTTGGGGATGGCCACTAAGTACGCCGAAGGGTTGCTAGCCGTCAAATATAGAGTCAAAGATGCGAACGGCCAGATGTCGGGCGGCCCCATGTACTATCTGGAACGAGGACTGGGTAGCAAGTGGTTGGCCTGCTCCTTCGCCCTGTTTGGTATTGCGGTTGCGCTATTTGGGATTGGTACTTTCCCGCAAGTAAATGCCATTGCTGATTCGGCCATGCTGACGTTCAATGTGCCCAAGTGGATTACGGGCCTGGTTTTGGCCGTGCTGGTTGGCATGATCACCCTCGGTGGCATCCGCTCTATTTCTCGGGTTTCGATAGCTGTTGTGCCCTTCATGGCCATCTTTTACATCATTGCCTGTATCGCTGTGTTGGGAATCAATGCCGAGCTGGTTCCTGCGGCCATCAGCTCTGTCTTGTCATCAGCCTTTAGTTCGACGGCCGCCACGGGTGGCTTTGCTGGTGCCACCATCATGTTGGCACTGCAAGCAGGGGTGGCTCGAGGGGTGTTCTCGAATGAGTCAGGCTTAGGCTCAGCTCCGATCGCGGCTGCCGCTGCTAAGACTGATTCATGTGTCGAGCAGGGGTTGGTTTGCATGACCGGAACCTTCTTCGACACCATCATTATCTGCACTATGACTGGATTGACCCTGGTCGTGACCGGTGTCTGGCAGGGCGAGACTGCCGGTGCTGCCATGACCAACCTAGCGTTCACCCAGGGCTTGGCTAGTCAGATTGGCCTCTATCTGGTCAATATTGGCCTGCTGTTTTTTGCTTTTACCACCATCATTGGCTGGAATTACTACGGCGAGCGCTGCACCGAGTACCTGCTGGGTGTAAAAGCCATCAAGCCATATCGCTGTCTTTTCGTGCTGCTGGTTGCCGTTGGTGCCTTGCTGCACCTGGATATGATTTGGTTGCTGGCCGATATTGTGAATGGTCTGATGGCGATCCCCAATCTGATTGGTTTGATCGGGCTGCGCCATGTCATTGCCAGCGAGACACGAGCCTATTTCGGCCGTGATGATGAGTGGCAGGTGCAGGAGCAACCCGCAGCCTGAGAGCAATAGTTACTGTCAGGATGAAAAACGGGCCATCACTCTGGCCCGTTTTTTTCTCTGTTCGTTGGCGTGAGTCAACGTCAATCAACAAGTTGGTACTGGCCAGAGAGGGTCTGCGCCAAGTATTTGAACATGTTGAAGACCGCCATGGTTTTGGGGGTCGGAAGTCCTTGCTCATCCAAAAAAAACTCGCCCTTGAAAACCAGGATCCCGCCTTTTTGCTCAACCTGATCGGCTTGCATGCCTTGAATAAAATCTTCGTGATCACGAATCATCTGATTGGCCATGGTCAACAGGTCTTGGTGCTGAATGGGCTGCCTATCTGCCATTGAAAAACCTCCTATCTAGGTATTGCGGGGATAGCCCCGATGGTACATGAGCTGAAGATGGGGTGACAATCGCCAATAAAAAAGCCGCCCATCAAGAGATGGACGGCCTTCGGAGCCGACGTTTACCCAATTACTTGGTAACGACGATTTCCTTGATACCCTTGACTTCGATTTCGACACGACGGTCCGGAGCCAGGCACAGGATCAGGTTCTTGCGGTTCTTGATGGTGTTGCAAGAAGTACCAGTCACCGGGTTGGCTTCACCACGACCGACGGCAGAGATCTTGCTGGCCGCAATACCCTTGGCAGTCAGGTAAGAGGCAACGGTCTGGGCACGACGTTGAGACAGGGTCTGGTTGGAAGCATCAGAGCCGATATGGTCGGTGTAACCATAGACAACAGTCTGGTTGTCCTTCATTTCCAGATGGGTGATCTCGTTGTACAGCTTGGTCAGCGCAGCTTGACCTTCTGGCTTCAGAGTTGCCTTACCGAAGTCGAACAGAACGTCGGAAGTCAGAGTGAAACGCTTGGTTTCAACAACTTCTTGCGGAGCCGGAGCAGGAGTCGGTTCGGCAACTGGAGCGGCAACAACCGGAGCCGGAGTGCTGCTGCGAGTCGGGTAATAAACAACTTCCAGACCGAAGTTATGGATGTCGGAGTTGCCGGTTTCGGTACGACCAGCGTCGTCGACCAGGCGGTAGCGAGCTTGCAGGTCCATCGCATCGCTGACGCGGTAGGCAACACCCAGACCATAGATTGGGGAGTAACCGTGAGACTTGGTGTCGGTGGCGTCGTTGGTGGTGAAGTCACGCATAACACCGAACTCACCCAACAGAGAAACTTGCTGGTTCAACGGCAGGCGAGGCAGCACAGATGCAGTCCAGCCATCGGTGCGCCAGGTTTGGCCATCAACCTTGGCGTGACCAAACCAGTCGTAACCGGCTTCAAAGCCCAGATTTTCGTTCAGGGTATAACCAGCCATCAGACGGGAAGAGAAAGCGTCGCGCTCAACACCGGAGTTGGACAGGTCGGTAAGGTCTTGGGCTCTGCTCCAACCTGCACCAGCACCAACATAAGCGCCTTCGGCGTCGTTCGCTTGGGCTACAGAAGTCATGGCCAGACCGGCGATGATGCTAGCGATCAGAGAGGATGCCACTGTCAATTTCATTATTCTATCTCCTAGAGGGATGACCCGGATCTGACCGGGACTGTGATGCGGGTCATATTATGAAACAGTCCCAACTGGATGCCAAGTACTTGTCGAAATGGAATTTCGATCACAAATCTCTGCTCTGTTAATGTGCCGTGGTCAGACCAGTGTTATCTGTGTCGACAATATTGGCCAGGGTAACGCTATGGGGGGAAGACTAATCATCAGCATATTGCCGGTAGAGCTTACGCTCTATTTTTAGATACTCCACGACAACACTGGAGTTGGATTCTGGAATGACGCTATCGGCAAGTGCGGTTTGTCGCAGGGCTAGCTGGGTAAAGTCAGCATCATTCATCCGCTGGTAGATGGGATGGAACTGACGAAAATAGTGCTCGGCAAGGTAGGGGTCAAACTGATGGATGTCGAGGAGCGCACGGATCACGGGAAGCACACCAAGCGGAGAGACGATCCATTTGCGCTGCGTTGCACGAAACCAGCCCATCAATGCGTCCAAATTCATAGGGTTAATCAATTCGCAGTGATCGGGATCCCACCCTGAAATCAAACCCTTCTGAGTCGTGGGCTGCATTCCTTCGGTGGCAGGAATGGTGGTCAACTGGTAACCGAACGGCTCACTCGAGGTTTCGTCTGGATGCAAAATTGCAAAAGGTTGCAAGATTTTTAACAGTACAGAAAGAGGCCCTTGTCCCGTATCTGGCGTGCTTTGTAGATAAATTGTGTTTACGGACAACGAGATAAGTTTCTTTGTGCAAATCGCATCAAGGGGGGATGTTAAAAGGCAGTGAGGAAGTTGTGCTGCCAGGTGGTGGTTCATGGGTTGCTATCCTGATGAATGGACTACACTGAATTCAAGTGGAAACGTTTTTTTGATTTACCCTGTCAACTGTTAGGTTTAACATGCGCACCTCTCGGGCACAACGACTGTTGCTGCGAGGTTGTTTGATAGAACAATAAAGAAAATGAAAACAATAAAACGGCGGAGCCGGATAAAACTGATGTACAAAAAAATTAATCAACTCTGAACTATTGTGATTTAGTTCACAAAGCAAGCTGTGTGAGGAATCGTATGAATATCAGTGAAGTCTCCGTAGGACAAAAAATACGCCAAATTCGTGAAACTGTCGGTCTGAGCCGTCCTAAGTTTGCTGAGCTGTTGGGTGTACCGCCTACTACGCTCAAAAATTATGAATTGGGTTATCGTGAGGTTGGTGGGGCTTTCCTGGTCGCCTTGGCGCACCATGCCCAATTGCACCAGTTCACTCTCTGGTTATTAGCTGACAAGACATCCGCCGAAATTGGCCAGATCAGTCCTGAGCAATACACCAAGTAATAAAAGAGTAAGCCTGCCAGCTCTACTCTGACTACTGATAGCGCGCCTCATGTTAGGCGCGCTTTTTCTTTATGGGCGGCTATAACTTCGCATCCTTGGCATCCATTACTTGTTATCGCTGATGATTCGATTAAGATTTTTCCCAAGTTATAGCAGGAGGCTAAGAGATGAAACGGTGGTGGCTTGGTGGTTTGGCTCTTTTGTTGGTGGCTGCATGCGCAACCTCGCCGACTGGGCGTAAGCAATTGATTTTGTTTGGTGATGGTGAAGTTGCTCAATTGGGATTGAATTCGTTTGATGAGTTGAAAAAGCAAGAGAAGATTTCCACCGATAAGAAACTGACGCGCTACGTCCAGTGCGTCTCCGATGCCATCGTTCAGGAAATCCCAGCTAGCTATAAAACCAGTGTTGCCGATTGGCAGGTTGTGCTGTTTGACTCGAACGATGTCAATGCCTTTGCCTTGCCGGGAGGGCGCATTGGTGTCTACACGGGGTTGTTTAAAGCAGCCAAGAATCAGGATCAGTTAGCCGCTGTGCTCGGTCATGAGGTGGCGCATGTCCTGGCGCGACACTCCAATGAACGATTGTCCCAGTCACAGCTAGCTAATGTGGGGATGGCGGCTGCGGATTCGGCCCTTGCCGATTCCGAAATGCGCCAACCAGCGATGGCTGCGCTTGGCCTTGGAACCCAGGTTGGGGTCTTGTTACCTTATGGCCGGGTGCAGGAGTCGGAGGCCGATATACTGGGACTTCAGTTGATGGCCTCTGCCGGCTTTAAGCCTGAGCAGGCGGTTGAGTTGTGGCACAACATGGCCGCTGTCACCAAGGGGAAGGCGCCCCCTGAGTTTTTGTCGACCCACCCCTCAAGTGATAGTCGCATCAGCGAGTTGCAAAAACAGCTGGCGGTGGTTGCGCCATACTATGCCAAGGCCCAGGAGTTGGGCCGGAAACCACAATGCCAGAATTGAGGATCCGTCCTGCTCTCATGGCCGATGCCGACGAGATCGCTCTGGTACAGCATGAAAGCTGGGTGAAAGCGTATTCCTCTTTGCTGCCGAATGGATTTCCGTTACGTAGTGAAGGGGAACGCATCTCCATCTGGCAGGAGCGGATAGTCGCGCATCCTTGCCATACCTTGCTGGCCGAACAGGATGGTGCCTTGGTCGGTTTTGTCTACTGGCTGCCGGAGACCTCGCACCAGGCCATGCTGCGCTCTCTTTATCTGCATCCTTTTTTCTGGCGACAGGGGATCGGCTCACGCTTATTGCAGCAAGCGCTGGATGATATGCGTCGCGACGGCATCCGTCGCGTGGGACTCTGGGTCTTGGTCAATAACCTGCGGGCGGAACGCTTCTATCTGAGTCAGGGTTTTCACTATGACGGCCAACTGCAGAGTCAGCCCCTAGGGCCGGGTGCCTATCAACAACGGCATATGATCAAGGTTCTGTGATGATGGGGCTCCAAGGCAAAGGGTAGGCATCGAGATGAAATCTGCTATGATGCCGAACCTAAATTTTCGCTATATGCC
The DNA here is from genome assembly GCA_018059485.1 of Aeromonadaceae bacterium. GTDB lineage: Bacteria > Pseudomonadota > Gammaproteobacteria > Enterobacterales > Aeromonadaceae > Pseudaeromonas. The sequence goes on from JAGOXX010000006.1 coordinate 23,253, forward strand.
CACTTAACTGGAGTATCCATGAGCCAATTTCAAACTACAGAGCAGAAAGCCAGCTACGGTATCGGTCGTCAAATCGGCGATCAACTGGCCCAACAATCTTTCGATGGTCTGGATCTCGCAGCTGTCAAGCAAGGCATTGAAGATGCAGTTTTGGGCAACGATTTTGCCGTAAGTCATGAGGCCATTGGCGAGGCGTTTGAAGAGATCACCGCCAAGCTGGAAGCTGCCGAACGTGAACTGTCTGCAGCAGCTCGTGCAGAAGGTGAAGCGTATCTGGCCAGCAATGCTGCCCGTGATAATGTCACCGTTACTGAGTCAGGCCTGCAGTTTGAAGTGTTGACTGCGGGCGCTGGTGCCAAGCCAGCCAAGAGCGACAAGGTGCGTGTGCATTACCATGGTACCTTCCCGGATGGTCGTGTTTTCGATAGTTCAGTGACTCGTGGTCAACCGGCTGAATTCCCGGTGACTGGCGTGATCGCCGGTTGGGTTGAGGCGTTGCAATTGATGACAGTCGGCTCCAAGTGGAAGTTGACCATTCCTCATCACCTGGCCTACGGCGAGCGTGGCGCTGGCTCTATTCCGCCATTCTCCACCCTGGTGTTTGAAGTCGAGCTGCTGGATATTGTCTAAGTCAGCGTCAGAAGAGGCCGGAGCATTCCGGCCTTTTTTTTGGAAACTTTTCAAAGGGTCCGGACTCTAGTTACACTGCCAGACCAAGCATGATGAGGAGTAATAAACGATATGGAGAATCAGGTTCGTATAGCCCTGGTTGGTTGCAATGGCCGTATGGGTAAGATTTTGCTAGAGGCGATCCGCAATAATCCATCTGCTCGACTGACGGTGGCGACCGAGCGCCCAGGCTCTGCGGTCATAGGTCTGGATGTCGGCGAGCTCAATGGTTTTGGTGCCATGGGGGTCGCTATTTCCGATGATTTGGCCACCTCTGTTGACGATTTCGACACCATCATCGATTTCACTCGTCCCGAGCCAACTCTGGCTCATCTGCAGTTGGCGCAACAGCATGGCAAACGCATTGTCATCGGGACAACCGGTTTTGATGATGCGGGCAAGGAGGCGATCCGCCTAGCTGCTGGACAGATGGGGATTGTCTTCGCCTCCAACTACAGTGTTGGGGTCAATCTGGTCTTCAAGTTGCTGGAGCAGGCTGCCAAGGTAATGGGTGACTATACCGATATCGAAATTATCGAAGGTCATCATAGACACAAGGTTGATGCGCCATCGGGTACTGCTCTGAGCATGGGGGAGGTCGTTGCCAAGACATTGGGGCGTGATCTGAAAACCTGTGCCGTGTATGGGCGCGAGGGGATCACCGGCGAACGGGATCGCAACAGCATTGGGTTTGCTACCATCCGGGCTGGCGATTTGATTGGTGAGCATACGGTGATGTTTGCCGATATCGGCGAGCGTGTTGAGATCACCCATAAGGCATCGAGTCGATTGACCTTTGCCAATGGTGCCGTGCGAGCTGCCGTCTGGTTGGCTCAGCAGCCAGCGGGCTTGTATGACATGCAGGATGTTCTCGCTCTGAAGTAACACGAAAAACCGCCAAAATTGGCGGTTTTTTTCTAATTGAGTAGAACTCTACCGGGATGAGAACCGCGATAGCCTTGCCTGTTCTGGGGCGTCTAGTGCCGGTTGTTGAAAGCCTGCATTGAAGAGTGGGCAAAAAAGAAAAATGAATTTTTATTCCCTTGGTCTAATGTTGTCATGCTTGGTTGTTATCTTGCCTATGTTTGTGATTTCTGTTGGATCTAATGTTTGACTTGATGGTTTTAAATTCTCATTGTTTCAATTGGTTGATGTTTGTTGTTGTGTTTTTATTGTTTTCCGATCATTTTTTTAGTGTAAAAACGTTTTTCAGTAATTATCATGCCATAGCAAAACGCAAACTTGGTTCTCATGTGAAATTATATGCACAAAAACAGCATTTGTTTTCTCGTGTGACCCATCGGGGGTTGTAAAGTTATTCTGTTCAGGTAAAATACGCCCAATTTGCCCGGTATGGCACGCTTGATAGTTAAAAATCAGGTGTTCATGGATTTTCGACGGCGAAATCACTCAAGAATCACGAAATTGGAGGTCGTCTTGACTCATTCTGCCTTACTCGTGTTGGAAGATGGCACGATATTCAAGGGCGTTTCAATTGGCGCAGAAGGTTGTTCCGTTGGTGAGGTGGTTTTCAATACCTCGATGACGGGATATCAGGAGATCCTCACTGATCCTTCTTATTCCCGTCAAATTGTTACCCTCACTTATCCCCACATCGGCAACACCGGCACCAACAGCGAAGACGAAGAATCCCCAAGCGTTCATGCTCAAGGCCTCATCATTCGTGATTTACCTCTCGTTGCTTCCAGCTTCCGTTCCCAAGAAACTCTCTCTGAATACCTCAAGCGCCAGAACGTTGTTGGCATCGCGGATATTGATACCCGCAAGCTGACCCGTATTCTGCGTGAGAAGGGAGCTCTGGCCGGTTGCATCATGACGGGTAAAGAGCTGGATGAAACGCAGGCGCTGGCGAAGGCCAAAGCATTCCCTGGACTCAAGGGGATGGATCTGGCCAAGGAAGTGACCGTTTCGGAAGCTTATGAATGGACCGAAGGCAGCTGGGAGCTGGGCAAGGGACACACCAGTCCGGCCGAGTACCCGTACCATGTGGTGGCCTATGACTTTGGTGCCAAGCGCAACATTCTGCGCATGCTGGCCGATCGCGGTTGCCGCCTGACCGTGGTTCCTGCCAAGACCTCGGCAGCCGAGGTACTGGCCATGAACCCGGACGGTATCTTCCTCTCCAATGGTCCTGGTGATCCTGCTCCTTGTGATTATGCCATTGCCGCCATTCAAGAATTTCTGAAGACCGAGATCCCTGTGTTCGGTATCTGCCTGGGCCACCAACTGCTGGGCCTGGCCTCGGGTGCCAAGACCGTCAAGATGAAATTCGGTCACCATGGCGGGAACCACCCGGTCAAGGATCTGGATCGCAACGTGGTGATGATTACCAGCCAAAACCACGGTTTTGCCGTGGATGAGGCCACTTTGCCGGCGAATCTGCGTGCCACCCACAAGTCGCTGTTTGATGGTTCGCTGCAAGGCATTCATCGCACCGACAAACCGGCGTTCAGCTTCCAGGGACACCCGGAAGCGAGCCCAGGGCCGCATGATGCCGCACCGCTGTTTGACCATTTTATCGAGCTCATCAAGAAGTACCGCGCATAAGGAGTAGGGTAGAGTCATGCCAAAACGTACAGACCTTAAAAGCATCCTGATCCTGGGCGCAGGCCCTATCGTCATCGGTCAGGCTTGCGAATTTGACTACTCTGGCGCCCAAGCCTGTAAAGCCCTGCGTGAAGAGGGTTATCGCGTCATCCTGGTGAACTCCAACCCGGCCACCATCATGACCGACCCGGAAATGGCCGATGCCACCTATATCGAGCCGATCACCTGGGAAGTCGTTCGCGAAATCATCAAGAAAGAGCGCCCGGATGCGGTACTGCCGACCATGGGTGGCCAGACTGCGCTGAACTGCGCCCTGGAATTGGAAAAACACGGCGTGCTGGCTGAGTTCGGCGTGCAGATGATCGGCGCTACCGCCGATGCCATCGACAAGGCAGAAGATCGTCGCCGTTTCGATGTTGCCATGCGCAGCATCGGTCTGGAGTGTCCGCGTGCCGGCATCGCCCATAACATGGAAGAGGCTTGGGGTGTTCAGCAGATGGTCGGGTTCCCCTGCATCATCCGCCCCTCGTTCACCATGGGTGGTTCTGGCGGTGGTATCGCCTACAACCCGGAAGAGTTTGTCGAAATCTGCGAGCGCGGTCTGGACCTGTCTCCGACCAAGGAATTGCTCATTGATGAGTCGCTCATCGGCTGGAAAGAGTACGAGATGGAAGTGGTGCGGGATCGTAACGATAACTGCATCATCGTCTGCTCCATCGAAAACTTCGACCCCATGGGTGTGCACACCGGCGACTCCATCACGGTTGCTCCGGCTCAGACGCTGACCGATAAGGAATACCAGCTGATGCGTAACGCCTCCATGGCGGTACTGCGTGAAATCGGCGTGGAAACCGGCGGCTCCAACGTCCAGTTTGGTATCAACCCGAAGGATGGCCGCATGGTCATCATCGAGATGAACCCGCGGGTATCCCGCTCCTCGGCCCTGGCCTCCAAGGCCACCGGTTTCCCGATTGCCAAGGTTGCGGCCAAGCTGGCCATCGGGTACACCCTGGACGAGCTGATGAACGACATCACCGGTGGCAAGACTCCGGCATCGTTCGAACCCTCCATCGACTATGTGGTCACCAAGGTGCCACGTTTCAACTTCGAAAAGTTTGCCGGTGCCAATGACCGTCTGACCACTCAGATGAAGTCGGTCGGTGAAGTAATGGCTATCGGTCGTAATTTCCAGGAGTCGTTGCACAAAGCCTTGCGTGGTCTGGAGACTGGAAAGACCGGCTTTGACCCTATGGTCGATGCCAAGGATCCGGAGAGCTTCTCCCGCATTAGCCACGAACTGCAAAACGCGGGCGCGGATCGGATTTGGTACATTGCCGATGCGTTCCGGGCCGGTCTCTCCGTGGAAGGTATCTTCAAACTGACCAAGATTGACCCCTGGTTCCTGGTGCAGATCGAAGAGATCGTCAAGCTCGAAGAGAAGGTGATGGAAGGCGGCATGTTGTCGCTGACACCGGAAT